>JAHZEH010000200.1 GCA_019421925.1 Clostridia bacterium | reverse complement strand
CTCCTTCTACTTTGAACAGGACGTCCTGACCCCTGCGGACGAGGTGTTCAGCCTTTTCGGTACCGCAGCCACCCATGCCTGCGCCAAACCCGGCTTTGCTTTCAATGAGCCCGACTACGAGAACTATTATGTCAACGTGGGCGGCGCCATCAAAAAGTCCTATTCGGTCAGCCTGAAAGACCTGAAGGAACAGCGCTCCAAGAGCATGACAATGGCCTGCTCCTGCGCCACCGGCACCCCGGTGGTCAACACCCGCGTCACTGGCGTGCCCGTTAAGGATATCATTGATATGGCGGAACTGGAGGAGGGCGTCAACACCATCACCATGAGGGACGCCGAGGGCTATGGCCTTCCCCTCCCCCTCTCCTATGTGCTGGAGAAGGACGCTCTGCTGGTGTATAAGATCGGCGGCCAGGAGCTTCCGGCCTCCCAGGGCGCGCCCCTGCAGGTCTGGATGCCTGACACCGTAGCCAAATACTTCACCCGTCAGGTAACTGAAATCGAGCTCTCCGCTCAGGAGGAGGAGCCCCAGATCCAGGGCATGGCCGATGAATACCGGGCCAAGGTCAGCATTGTCAACCGCTTCACCGACGCATTCAAGGTGGGCGACAGCATCCGTTTTGAGGGCTATGCTGACGACTGCGGCACCGCCATCGCGGCCGTGGAGTTCTCCATGGACGGCGGCGAAACCTGGACCGCCTGCGAGACCAAGGGCGCTACGACCTCCCAGTGGGTATACTGGCACTTTGAGACGATCGCCCAGCAGGCCGGCACCTTCAAACTGGATGTCCGGGCCCGCACCGAGGACGGAACCGTCTCCCCCCTGGCCTCCAGCCTGGTGTTCACTGTCGTGGAGACTGAGAGCGAACCCCTGTAAACCCAACCTATAAATCAACCCCTTTAGGGTGCAAAAGACGCCATCCGCAGCATTGCGGATGGCGTCTTTCTTTTGTTCCCCCGGCTCGCTTAAAAGTAGAGGGCAGGGCGGCGGTTCTGCCGGACCTCCTGCTGAATATGCTGGATCTCCGCCGGGCTGAGATATTTCTGCAGCAGGTTGGTGATGGCGTAATTCTTCCGGTTGGTCATAATCACAGGGGTGATGATGTCCTCCTGGGAGAGCCCCAGCCCGCCCAGCTCAATGATGCGGTAATCCAGAGGGGGGACGGGGTCCCAGTCCAGGCGGTAGACCAGCAGGTCGTAGTTCTCCTTCTCCTGAAGAAACACATGGGGCGCGCCCATATAGGGCACCTCCCGAATTGTCACATCATGGCCGGCGCATAGCCTCTGGGTGATGTCGAGCTGGTCGGCGCTGCTGAAATCCACCGCTACCCGCATGCCATCCTTGACCCCGTCAAAGTCCATAAGATTGCTAAGGAGCACATAGCGGTTGGAGTACTCACAGCCCTGAAGGGTCAGGGCGATCTCCAGGTCGTCATGTTCCTCCATATACCGCTTGGCGGACATACGGGAGACCACAATAAAATCATAGGTCATGCGGGAGAGGGCGGCCAATCGGTTGGAGGCCCCCCCGATAAAAGCGAACGTAAAGGGAATTGGGCAGTTTTTCATGTTGGAGCAGACCGCCGTCGCCAGTCCTGAGAGCCGTGTATTTTCCATAGGTACGGGCATGGAGCCGGAGATGGCGTTCCAGTTGCTCAGGCTGCACAGCAGGGGCATGTCAATCTCCATCAAAAAGGTTCCCAGCGTCCCCCTTTTGCGCAGCGTCACCGCTCCCTGCTCCTCCAGCGAGGCCAGCGCGCTCTGTACCACCCCGCGTGAGACGGCAAAGCGGCTGGTGTATTCGGCGATGGTTCCGATCTTGCTGCCCAAAGGCATGGTCATGTAGTCCCGCGCCAGCATGGCAGTTACCCAGGCGGACTTTTTGTAGAGCTCTGTATTCATCCTTACAGTCCTTCCCATTGGTGTCTCTATTATACGGCATTGTGTCCAGGCGGCGCAAGGCGGGCTTGGGCCTGATTGTCAAACATGATACAAAAACGTGTTTAAAAAACATTTCAAAAAAAATAGTTGACATTTCCCTGTTCGGAACGTATAGTAAATTCAAATAATACGTTTTTTCGTACTTTTGTGGATTATTTGACCGCTTTTTTTCCAAAATCCCCATTTATGAGCAAGTTATTTAAATAGCCCTTCCCACCCCATCAGCAGATTTTTATGAGGCAATAGTACGAAAAATAATACATTTCTCCAGACGGATTTGCGGCCTTGCGCCGACGAATAAAAAAGGCAAATCTACGCGCCGGAAAGTGAGAGCAAGATGGAGAAAAAGTACATTTTGGTCGTGGACGAGGGAACAACAGGCACGCGCGCTATGTTGTTCGACCGGGAGATGAAGATCGTGGGTCAGGCCTACAAACTGATCCAATCCCATTTCCCCAGCGAGGGCTCCTTTGAGCAGGACGCCGAGGAGATCTTCAACAGCTCGGTGGAGATGTGCCGCGAGGTTGTCAGGACCACGGGCATTGACGTGGGCGAGATCGCCTGCGCAGGCGTCACCAACCAGCGCACAAGCTGGGTCTTCTGGGATAAGGACACGGGCAAGCCCCTGCGCAACATGGTCTCCTGGCTGGATACCCGCGGCTCCTATCAGATCCCCAAATGGGACGCCTCGAAGGAGTTCAACGCCATCTTCCCCGGCCTGGCCCCCCATCTCCCTCCCCTTTATATGCCCCTCATCCTGGACCTGCTCAAGGATCGGGAACCGGAATTCAAGGCCCGCTTTGAGCAGGGGAACATCCTCTACGGCACTGTGGACGCCTGGCTGGTCTACAAGTTCACCGGCGGCAAGGTTCACGCCACCGTCCCCAGCAACGCCAGCAACAGCACGATCTACGACAGCCCCACCATGAGCTGGGTCACCCCCATGCTGGACTTTGTGGGCATGAAACCCGAGATGATGCCCGAGGTTCGGGAGGAGTCCGGCGATTTCGGCTGCTTCACCGCTGACATCCTGGGGGTGGAGCTCCCCATACTGAGCGTGGTGGCAGATCAGCAATCCGCCCTCTTCAGCCAGGGCTGCCACGCCGAGGGCACGGCCAAGTGCACCAACGGAACAGGCACCTTCATCGACCTCAACCTGGGCAAAACCCATCGGGTCGTCCCCGGGCTGACCACCACTGTGGCCTGGAAGCTGGACGGCACGGTCAACTACATGGCCGAAGGCATGTCCAATACCACCGGCGCCTGCATCGAGTGGGTCAAAAACAACCTGAAGCTGTTCGACTCCTATGACAATCTGGAGAACGAAATCACCTCTGTGCCTGACAACGGCGGCGTATACTTCGTTCCCGCCCTCAACGGCATGGGCATCCCCTTCTCCGATTCCTCCGCCCGCGCCGCATTCCTGGGAGCCTCCGGCGCCGCCAAGCGGGAGCATTTCGTTCGTGCCGCCGTGGAGGCCGTGGCCTACTCAGGCTCCGCCATGTTCCTCGCCGCCCAGGAACAAGGGGTTCAGCTCTCTGAAATCATGATCTCTGGCGGCGTCTCCAAGAGCGCCACAATGGCCCAGATCATGGCCAACGTCACAGGCGCGCGCATCGTCCGGCCCAAGTCTGTGGAGACCACCGCCCTGGGCGCGGCCGAACTGGCCGCTATGGCCCTCGGCTGGATGACCATGAAGGACGTGCCCAAATATATGGAGGAGGACAGGGCCTTTACCCCCAACGAGGACGCCGCCAGGGACAAAGAACATTATGAGGTCTGGTGCAAAGCGGTGGAGCGCTGCCTCAAGTGGTAAACTAAGCGTCCGGCAGCGCGGGGGCGCGCCCCTGCGCATGCCGGTTAGAGAAAGGATGATTTCATTTGTTGCTAGACGACATTCAGAGCATGCTGCGCGAATCCTTCCCGCATCTGCAAATCGGCGTCACGGTCAATGAGCGCAATATCGCCGCCCTCTCGGGGGAATGCGGGTCCTGGCAGGAGCTGATCGACGTGGGCCACGCCGTTGCCCATGTCAAAGGCGTCCACAACGTGGTGAGCGACATGACCGCCAAGGGTGTCTCCATCCCCAAGAAGGACTATACCCCCATTATCACCCAGGGCAAAAAGCTGGGCGTAGTGGAGGAGGCCGACGTGGTCATCATCGGCGCAGGCGTCTCCGGCTGCGGCGTCGCACGGGAGCTGGCCAAGTATGACCTCTCCATCACCGTAGTGGAAAAAAACGACGACGTGGCCACCGGGGCCTCCAAGGCAAACAACGGCAATATCCATCACGGCCAGTCCGTCAAGCCCGGAACCCTCAAGGCCAAGCTCAACGTCGAGGGCAACGCCATGTACGACAAATGGGCTGAGGAGCTGGGATTTGAGCTGCAGCGCTGCGGCAGCATGGGCGTAATCACCGACGAGAGCCTGATGCCCCTCCTGGAGCAAAGCCTGAAGGTCGCCCGGATCAACGGCGTGCCCGGCGTAGAGATCGTGGATAGAGAGCGGGCCATTGAGCTCGAACCCGGCCTCAAAAACATCC
>JAHZEH010000199.1 GCA_019421925.1 Clostridia bacterium | reverse complement strand
AGGTAGCACGGGCTTCCAGGATGGCGGCGTCCCCGGTTTCGGCATGGCCCACCGCCTCTTCAATCATCTCCTCCTCAAAACCCTGCTGGCGCATATAGCGCCGGGCCAGATAGTCGGGGTTGCCGCCCAGCAGAATATCCGTGCCGCGGCCTGCCATGTTGGTGGCGATGGTCACAGCCCCCAGCTTGCCCGCCTGGGCGATGATCTCAGCCTCCTTACGGTGATTCTTGGCGTTGAGGACCTCGTGCCTGATACCCCGCCTGCCCAGCATCTCGGAGAGCATCTCGCTCTTTTCCACCGAAACAGTGCCGACCAGAATGGGCCGTCCGGACTCATGCTGCTTGACAATTTCCTCGATCACGTTGCCAAATTTGGCCTTCTGGTTGAGGAAAACCAAATCGTCGTAATCTTCCCGAATATTGGGCTTATTGGTGGGAATCTCCACGACGTCCAGGGAATAGATGCCCTGGAACTCCTCCTCCTCTGTCTTGGCCGTACCGGTCATGCCCGCCAGCTTGTTATACATGCGGAAGTAGTTCTGGTAGGTGATGGTCGCCAGGGTCTTGCTCTCATTTTTGATCTTGACGCCCTCTTTGGCCTCGATGGCCTGATGCAGGCCCTCGCTGTAGCGGCGGCCATACATGATACGGCCGGTAAACTCGTCGACGATCATGATCTGGTCGTCCTGGATAACATAGTCCACGTCTTTTTTGAACAGGGCGTTGGCCTTGAGCGCCTGAAGAATATAGTGGTTGACCTCGTTGTTCTCCGGATCGCTCAGGCTGGCCAGCATGAAAAACTTTTCCGCCTTTTCCACGCCGCTGGCTGTCAGCATGACGGTCTTGCGCTTGGGATCCACCGTATAGTCGCCGGAGTTGGCGAACGCCTCCTCCGCCGTCAGGTTCATAGCGTCGAATTTGGACTGCTCCTTGGTGTCTTCGCCCCGCACCAGGTGTTTGACGAACTTATCCGCCTTCTCATACATCTCACTGGAGGCATCCCCCTTGCCGCTGATAATCAGGGGGGTCCTCGCCTCGTCGATCAGGATGGAGTCCACCTCGTCGACGATGGCATAGTTGAGGTCGCGCTGCACCATGTTCTCCTTGTAGACGCACATGTTGTCGCGCAGATAGTCAAAGCCGAACTCGTTGTTGGTGCCATAGGTGATGTCGCACTGGTAGGCCGCGCGCCTCTCCTCACTGGACATCTGGGAGAGAATCACGCCCACAGAGAGGCCGGGGAAGCGGTGAACCTTGCCCATCCATTCGGAGTCGCGCTTGGCCAGATAGTCGTTGACCGTGACGACGTGGACGCCCTTGCCCGCGAGGGCGTTTAAATAGCTGGCAAGGGTGGCGACCAACGTCTTGCCCTCGCCCGTCTTCATCTCGGCAATACGCCCCTGGTGAAGCACCACGCCGCCCACAAGCTGTACGTCAAAGTGGCGCATGCCAATGGAGCGCCAGGCGGCCTCCCGCACGACGGCAAAGGCCTCGGGCAGGATGTCGTCAAGGGTCTCCCCTGCAGCCAGCCGGTCCTTGAATTCCAGGGTCTTGTTGCGCAGCTCCCCGTCCGTGGCCCCCTTGAACTGGGGCTCCAGGGCGTTGATCTGTTCAACAAGGGGCTGTATTTTCTTGACGGCAGCATCCTTGCCGCCGCCGAAGAGCTTTCCGAAAAATCCCATGGTATAGTTTCCCTTCTATTCAGAAAAAATTGGAGTACAGACGTACCCCATGGTAATCGTGACGCTTTATTTTATCACAAGTGCATTGCCTCGGCAATCAAATCCGGCCATTGCGGCGGCGATTCCCACACTTTGTCCCATTTTCGCCACATTGTTAGAAGGATTTTACTCCTCCCTGTCGAATCTTTTACACATTCCAATAGGGTGCACGCACCCTGGAAAGGAGCAACACATGAAGATCAACATCGTTGGAAAAAACATCGAAGTATCGAACTACCTGCGCAACCTAGTGGAAAAAAAGGTTGGCAAACTGGAGCGGTATTTCAACGAGGGTACCGAGGTCTTCGTCACGCTTTCCGTCGAGCGCAACCGCCACATCTGCGAAGTGACCATCCCCTTCGGCGGGGCTGTCATCCGCGGTGAGGAGGTCACGGGGGATATGTACGCCTCCATCGACAATGTGCTCGACAAACTGGAAAAACAGATCAGCCGCCACCGCACCAAATTGGAGAAGCGCCTGCGTGCCGATCTGGTCTTTGAGTCCCCGCTGGAACCTGAGGAGGAATTCACCCGGAAGATCGTGCGGACCAAACGTTTCGCCTACAAGCCCATGAGCGTGGACGAGGCCGTGCTGCAGATGGATCTGCTGGGCCACTCCTTCTACGTGTTCACCAACGCCGAGACGGACGAGGTCAACGTGCTCTATCAGCGCAAAGACGGCAACCTCGGACTCATTGAGCCGGGTTTTGACGAAGAAGAATAATCCCATAACAACATCGGGGCTGCCGCATATGCGGCAGCCCCGATTTTACAGGGGTATCCCTCATTATTCCACCGGAATCCACTGTTCCGAATAATGAACATATTCCCCGCTGGCCTTGGTACTGTGGATAGTGCGCCCATAGCTATCCCCCACAATGCGCAGCCCCTGCTCATTGATATACCTCCGTGCAGCAGAGAAGAATTGGATAGACTGCCGCTTCTCTAAGGTGTGTTCATAGGGGATTATATCGATGGAATAGACCGCCCTCCGGGATGGAAATTCCACCACTCCAGGTTTTCCCACCACATCAAAAAACCGGGCGAAACACTCCTCCATGCACAGCCCATGGAGATAGGACTCTTTTCTGCCCTCCAAATACCCTTTGGGGAAAATGAGCAAGGTTTCCGCAAAGGGCTTTCTCTCAACCCATTCCCGCACCTGCTCGCGCAAATCCTCATCCTCGGGAATCAACTGCCCAAACCGGTAAATGATCCCATAAAAAGTCGGGCTCCTCTCAATTACACTGCGGCCCACCATATCCGTCACTCGGTGCAAATGTTCCTGCCGCATCCTTAGGCATTTCAGCAATGCCTGCTGATAGAGTATCTCACTCTCCAGTTTCTCAGCCCTCTCCCCCAATCGACTGGCCATCCCATCCAGATCGCAGGCTTCAATCAGGCTGGCTGTCTCAGCCAGTGTGAATCCGCATTTGGCGTAGCCGCGTATCCTCATGAGCACATTCAGTTCTGCGGCACTGTACATCCTGTATCCGCTGATTTCATCCCTCGTCGGGTTGATCAATCCCCTCTTCTCAAAAAATCGGATAGCTTCAATACTTACGCCTAAAAGTTTGGCAACCTCCCCAATCTTATACTTCATCTCACTCCCTCCTCTTTGAAAAATTATCACATTCCAATCCTGCTGTAAAGAAACCCTGTAGCAGCTACAGGGTTTCTTTTCCCTATAACAGTCCGTCTCCGACATCTTTTGTCATTGCTTTTCTTTTTTCAGAGATTTTCAGAACAATTCGTCTTATTGTTTTTCCCTTGACAGTGTATTATCTACATGCCCCAAAGTATGATGTAGATGGAACGTTCTGTTTAACACAATATGGAGGTATGTAGTATGAAGAAAAAAATATTAGCATGGATGCTCTGCCTGGTCATGCTGGCCTCTCTAGCCGCATGTGCAGCGCCAGCCGCCTCTCCTGACCCGACGCCCGAGGCGGCCTCTGCCGCTCCCGAAGAAACCCCCGCCAGTCTGTATACCGCCGGAACTTATACCGCCACAGCTGCCGGCCGCAACGGCCCCCTCACCGTCGAGGTTATCTTCAGCTCTGACGCCATTGTCAGCGCCGCCGTGACTGAACACATGGAGACAGCCAACATCGGCGACGTACCTGTGGCCCGCATTCCCCAGGCCTTTGTTGACAATCAGTCCCTGGGCATTGACGTTGTCTCCGCCGCGACCATTACCAGCGAGGCAATTCTCTCCGCCCTCGCCGACTGTGTGGAGCAGGCAGGCGGCGATGTGGATGCCCTCAAAGCCGTACCTGTGAAAGCCGCCTCCGCAGGTGAAGCTGTCACCATGAATGCGGACGTTGTTATCCTGGGCGGTGGCGGTGCCGGTGTGGCCGCCGCCCTCTCGGCCGCGCGCGGTGGAGCCAGCGTCATTGTTGTGGAGAAAACCGCTGCCCTAGGTGGAAACACCATCCGCAGCGGTGGTTCCACCAATGTGGTCTATCAGCCCAACTGCCAGGCCACCGAGATCGCTGAAGCTCAGCTCCAGCCTCTGCTCGACTCCGCCCGGGAGTACGCTGAACTGCCCGCTGTGGACGAGACTATGGCCCGCTGGCAACAAAATCTCAAGGAGGAGCTGGATGCCTTTGAGGCCAGCGGCTCTACCTACCTGTTCGACTCCATTTGGCTCCATATGATTCAAACCTACGACGGCGGCGACTATGTGGGCAACCCCGCCTTAATCGAGGCATTTTGCACCAATGCCGTGGATACCTATACCTGGCTGGCCGATATGGGATTC
>JAHZEH010000198.1:4174-4542 GCA_019421925.1 Clostridia bacterium | reverse complement strand
TGCCCGACCAGGCTGACTCCGTGGTGGCTACCCTCGAGGAGATGGGGGTCCGCAGGGGCGTCTTAAAGAGCAGCATAGACCTGAGGACATTGGAAAACGAAATTGTGCTCAATAACGACATGGTGGCATGGGTGGGGGCCCGCCTGGAGGGAACCGTGCTCATATTGGACGTGATCGAGCAGGTTACGCCCCCCGAATTTGTGGAGGACGGGAACCCTGCGGACATTGTGGCCTCCAAGGACGCGATGATCGCTCAGATCACGGTTTTTGAGGGCAAAGGCCTGGTTATGCCGGGCGACAAAGTCAGGGCCGGGGACCTGCTCGTACAGGGGATTTTCCCGCCGGCGGCTGAGGGTGAGAGCGTTATC
>JAHZEH010000198.1:0-4164 GCA_019421925.1 Clostridia bacterium | reverse complement strand
GCATCTGGTATATGGCGACCGCGGAGGTCAGCCGCCAGACCCGGGAGAGCGTCCGCACGGGACGGACGGAGAGCGCCTCCGTCATCGAGATCGGTGGTATGGAGGCCTGCGAGGACTCAGAGTTTGAGAACTATGACGCGGAACGAAAGATGATCCGCTCTCTGGACGGTTTCTATCTCCCCCTTTATTTGATGGAGGAGACCCGCTATGAGCTGGAGGAGAGGACGGTATCCAGGGATGAGGAAGAGATGAAAAAGCAGGCGGGCGAGGCCGCCTGGACCAAAGCGACCAGGGAGATTCCGCCGGACGCCCGCATCGTGGACAGCGCCACTACCTATCAGCAGACGGAGAACGGCCTGCGTGCGGCGGTGGTGATTGAGACGCTGGAGAACATCGGCATGGAGAGCTCCGCTGCAAAATATCAAATACCGGAAGGGCAAGGCTTGAATGGAAACCAATGAAAAGATGAGACAGTCCATTGAAGTGGACTCGATGGAACAGATTGCGGCCCTGTTTGGCTGCTATGATGAGAACGCAGCTGTGATCGCTGAGGAGACGGGGGCGACTATCTCCACAAGGGATAACCAGATCTGCATCGAGGGAACGCAGGAGCAGGTGAGGGTGGCGGATGCTGTGGTGGAGCAGCTCCTGGGCGTCCTTGCCAAACATGAGACCATCGACAAGACCCGTATCCGCTATGTGGTGGACCTGGCAAAGGAGGGGAATGCCGGCCTCATCTCTGATATCTCCCGGGATGTGATCGCCTTCACACACCGGGGGAGGCAGGTGCGCTGCAAGACTCTGGGCCAGCGGCGCTATATCAAGGCTATCCGGGAGAACACCGTGGTGTTCTCCATCGGTCCCGCGGGTACCGGCAAGACCTATCTTGCGGTGGCGATGGCGGTGCTCGCCTTCAAGAATAAGGAGGTCAGCAAAATCATCCTCACCCGCCCCGCCGTGGAGGTAGGGGAGAAATTGGGCTTCTTGCCGGGCGACCTCCAGAACAAGGTCGATCCCTATCTGCGCCCCCTCTATGACGCGCTCTACGACTTCCTGGGCATGGAGAATTTCAAGTCGCTCAGCGAGAGAGGAGCGATTGAGGTCGCGCCCCTGGCGTATATGCGCGGCCGTACTCTTAACGACGCTTTTATTATCCTCGACGAGGCGCAAAACACCACGCGGGAACAGATGAAGATGTTCCTGACCCGCTTTGGAGAGGGCTCCAAGGTGGTGGTGACGGGGGACGTGACCCAGATCGACCTCCCGCCCGATAAGACCTCCGGGCTCGTCCACGCCACAAATGTCCTGCGGGCGGTAGAGGGCCTGGAGATCGTTACGCTGTCCCACAAAGATGTGGTCCGTCATGAGATGGTGCAAAAGATAATCCAGGCATATGAGCGGGCTGAGAAGCGCCGCGATGCCAGAGGGGATGCCAAATGAGCAACGATAAGCAGCAGAAGCAGGAGAAAAGGGGCCTTCTGGGTTCGCTTGACAAGACGGCCATGCGCAGCGCCTGGACGGCGGTGGGCGCGCTGATTCTTGTCTTTCTCGTCTGTTATGCGGTGGTAATCTTCTCCCTCAGCCCGCCCCGAAAGACCGTCAGCGTGGGGGATACCCTTGCCCAGGACATGATCGCCCTGCGGGACATGCCCAATGAGGCGCAGACGGAGCGGCTCCGCGAGGAGGCGGCGGCCAAGGTTGAGAAGATATACCTGACCGATGAGGAAATCCTTACCAGCCTGATGGAGGGCGCAGGTGATTTCTTTGACAGCCTGGAGAGGCTCCGGGCAGACGCCGAATTGATGCGCATGCAGAAAGCGGCGGCCGCGGAGGCGGGGAGCGAGCTGCGGGAGCTCTCCACAGGTACGCTCACGGCGGCACAGTGGCAGGCAGTGCTCCAGGCGGAGGATCTGGCCGTGCTGCGCAGTTCCGCCCTCGACGGGCTGAGCGACGCCAATATTTACGAGGTTCTCGCCGTCCCGGAGGTATCCATGCGAACCTGGCTGCGGGAGGCATCCGTGCGCCTTAACACCATATTGCGCGGCGGCGTCAAGGAGGGGGAGACGGACATCTACCGGACCCAGTATATCCGGGAATTGGAGCCTCTGACGGTCATCGGCATCAAGCCGGTGTGCTCCCTGATCGCCCGGGAGTTCATCAATCCCACCATGTTCTACAACGAGACTGCCACCATGGCCGCCATTGAGCAGGCCCGCAGCCTGGTGCCCGAGCAGGTGACGCGCAAGGGGGAGGCCCTGGCCCCGGCCGGGGCGCTCGTGACGGAGGAGATGTATGAGATGTTCCAGGAGGCGGGCGTGCTCGCTTCCTTCTCCACTCAGCTCCTGACCGCCATCCTGCTGGCTGTTTTCGTGGCTATCCTGATGCTGGTGCTCTCGGGGCTGATGGCGGTTTATCTGCCTAAGATCATCAAAAATCCCACCCGATGCCTGCTTACGGCCATTCTGTGCGTGATCTCCGTGCTCTTTGCTTATCTGCTGCTCAAGCTGAACGAGTACTTTATCCCGTCCTATCTGGCTGTTTTGCTGATTACCCTTCTGGTGTCCGGCAAAGTGGCCTCGGTGGCGGCGATTTTCCTGTCCGTGATTTTCGGCCTGATTGCAGCGGGACCGGCCCAGGATTATACCCTTTTTGCCCAGGTGTTCTGCATGGCGCTGGCAGGCGGTCTGGTGGGCGTATTATTTGTGCGCAAGGGAGTGAAACGCTCCACCGTTTTTGGCGGCGGGGCGCTGTCCAGCCTGGTTATGATTTTGGTCTACTGCGCCTTTGGCGTGCTGACGGGGACCCCGGCCATGGATATGTTCTGGAATTGCGTTCGCCTGCTGGGCGTGGGCCTGGCCTCCGCGGTGGTGGGGTTGGGACTGCTCCCCGTCTGGGAGGTGCTTTTCGACATCGCTACGCCCCAGCGCCTGGGGGAGCTGAGCAACGCAAACCATCCGCTTCTGCAGCGGCTTATGTTTGAGGCCCCCGGCACCTACCATCACAGTATGATGGTGGCCACCCTGGCCGAGGCTGCGGCGACGGCAATCGGGGCCAATGCACTCCTGGCGCGGGTGGGCTCCTTCTACCACGACATCGGCAAGCTCAAGCGGCCCTATTATTTCAAGGAGAACCAGAAATCGGGGGACAATCCCCACGACTCCCTGCCGCCGGAGAAGAGCGCGGCGGTGCTGTTCGCCCATGTTAAGGACGGCATTGCCATGGCTCAGAAGAATAAGCTTCCGGCCGACGTTATCCGCATCATTGCCGAACATCACGGCAACACCTTCGCGGCGGTATTTTATTATAAGGCCATCCAGGCATCGGGGGACAAGGACATCCCCATGTCCCAGTTCCGCTATCCCGGCCCGCGGCCGGGCAGCAAGGAATCCGCCATCGTTATGCTGGCGGATTCGGCGGAGGCGGCTGTGCGCTCTCTGGACAACCCGAGCCGGGAGGACGTTCAGGAGATGGTGGCCAAGGTTATCAAGGGCAAGATCGAGGATGGACAGATGAACAACTCCCCTCTGACCTTCGCGGAGGTGGAGCTTATTACCCGGGCCATGCTCAGCGCCTTCCAGGGGATTTTGCATGAGCGCATTGAATACCCGGATCTGGAGGAGTCCCAGAGGATTCCCAAAATCAAACCGGCCCAGAACCCGCCTGCCCGGGAGGAGAAATCCGTTCAGGCAGGCGCCGGTCAGGAACTGCGCGCAAAGCCCCCGGTGGAGGGGGAAAAGGCGGAGCAGGGCGCCGGAGGAAAAGAGGCGGTTGAGCATCATGGTTGATATCTGCAACCAGCAGCAAAAGGTGGAGTTTCCGCAGGAGTGCGAGGCGCTGATGCGGGCGGCCTGCGAAAAGGCCCTCTCCCTGTTTGAACTGCACCAGCCCAGGGTGAACATAGCCCTGGTGGACGACGATTATATCCACGCGCTCAACCTGCAGTACCGGAAGGTGGACAGGCCGACGGATGTGCTCTCCTTTGCGGCGAGGGAGGGGGAGCCCCTGTGCAATCCCAGCAAGCGGGACTATCTGGGGGACATCGCCATCTCGGGGGCCTCGCTGGGCGGCCAGCCGTTTTTTATCCTGATGATGTTCAGCTTTGGGCTTTCCTCGGGCGGCGGCGTGCTCATCGCCCAGTACTGGGGCAAAAAGGACCTGGATACG
>JAHZEH010000197.1 GCA_019421925.1 Clostridia bacterium | reverse complement strand
AAGCTGCCCATGCCGCCCAGCACCACCATGACCAGAATCTCAATGGACCGGTCAAAGTTGAAATTGGAGGCCCCCAGCACGCCGATATAGTGTGCGTAGAGCGCGCCCGCCACACCGGCGAAAAACGCCGCCAGGACGAAAGCCGCCATCTTGTAATAGGGCGTGTTGATGCCTGAGGCCTCCGCCGCGATCTCGTCCTCGCGGATGGAGATAACCGCGCGTCCATGCCGGGAGTGGATGAAGGTGTACACCACAAAGATGGTGATAACAGCCACCCAGAACACATAGCCGAAGGTGGTCAGCCCGGGGATGCCGCGCAGGCCCTTAGCCCCGCCCGTGAAGCCCAGGTTCTGGATGATGACCCGGATGATTTCGCCGAAGCCCAGCGTGATAATGGCCAGATAGTCGCCTCTCAGGCGCAGGGCGGGAATTCCGATGAGCGTGCCGAAGATAGCGGCCACCAGGCCGCCCACCACCAGCGCGATGGGGAAAGCGACCGCCTCGGGCAGTCCGCTGTTCATGGTGAACAGGGCGGCCGAGTAGGCGCCCACGGACATAAAGCCCGCATGGCCCAGGACAAGCTGGCCCAGGAAGCCCGTGGCCAGATTGAGGCTGACAGCCAGGATGATGTTGATGCCGCAGACCATCAGAATGCCGGAGTAATACGCGTTGACAGCGCCCGACGAGATCAGGGCCTGCATTGTGGCAAAGAGGACGACCACCAGGACGGCGTTTACAATGTAGGAGAGGATTTTTTTCTGTTTCGTCATCGTCCGTCACCTACACTTTCTCGCTGACGTTCTTGCCCAGCAGGCCGGCGGGCTTGAACAGCAGCACTACGATCAGGATGCCGAAAACCACGGCGTCCGCCAACTGGGAGGAGATATACGCCTTGGTCAGAGTCTCGGCAATTCCAATGAGGAAGCCGCCGAACATGGCCCCCGGAATGCTGCCGATGACACCCAGCACTGCAGCTACAAAGGCCTTGAGGCCCAGTAGGGAGCCCATATAGGGCGTAACGCTGGGATAGGTGGTGCTGTAGAGCACCGCTCCCACCGCCGCCAGGGCCGAGCCGATGGCGAATGTGACAGAGATGGTCACGTTGGTGTTGATACCCATGAGCTTGGCCGCTCCTGCATCCTCGGAGACGGCGCGCATGGCCTTGCCGATCTTGCTCTTGTTAACCAGGAGCTGAAGCAGCACCATAATAACCAGGGTCGTAACAATGGTCACAATAGTGGTAACGCTGATAGTCTTGTCGCCGAACGCAATGGGTTCCGCCGTAATCATATTGGGGAAGGACCTGCCGCTTGAGCCAAAGAGGAGCTGAGCAAGGTTTTGGAGGAAAATGCTTACGCCAATGGCTGTAATGAGCAGGGAGATACGGGGGGCGTTCTTGACGCGCAGGCGGCGGTAAGCAACGCGCTCGATGAGCATGCCGGTAGCGGCGCAAAACGCCATGGAGCAGAGCACCGCCGCCCACAGAGGCATTCCCGCCATCGTGAGGGAGAACAGCGCCACATACGCGCCCACCATGATAATATCGCCATGAGCAAAGTTAATCAGCTTGACGATACCGTACACCATATTGTAACCCAGCGCGATCAGGGCGAATATGCTGCCGAGATTGAGACCGTTGATTAACTGATAGATAAAATTGTTCATACATACACCATCCTACATTCATACGGCAAAAGAGGGAGAACGGATTCTCCCTCTGCGTGGGTACGCCTTGCCGCAGTACCTCTTCGTAACTCAAAGAGCCTTTCCCGGTTTACAGGGTCCATACTGCCAGACCACATAGAATTTGGATACGTTCTTTAGTTATAACGCTGTTTATTTGTTATAGGTTTCGACGAACTTGTAGGCGCCGTCCTCGATGGTCAGGATCGCAGCGCTCTTGATGGGGTTGCGTTCCGCGTCGAAGGTGATGGAGCCGGTGGCGCCCTTGTAGCTCAATGCCTGCATGGCGCTGGAGACAGCGGCATAGTCGGTGCTGCCGGCGGCTTCCATGGCGGCAAACATCATCTTGGCGGCGTCATAGCCCAGAGCGGCGAAGGCGTTAGGATCCTCGTTGAACTTGGCCTTGTAGGCGCTGATGAAATTCACCAGATCGGGATCGTCGCCGTCGGGGGAGTAGTGGTTGCAGAAATAAGCGCCGTTGACCGTGCTGGTGTCGCCGGCGAGCTGAGCAATGGTGCCGGCCCAGCCGTCAGCGCCCAGCATCGTGGCGGTGAGGCCGACTTCCTTGGCCTGGGCCGCGATCAGAGCCACATCCTCATAGTAGTTGGGAACAAAGAGGACGTCGGGGTTCTTGCTGGCGATGTTGGTGAGCTGAGCCTTGAAATCCTTGTCGCCGGTGGCATAGGCCTCGTTGGCGACGATCTCCATGCCCAGGGATTCAGCGGTGGAGACAAAGGTCTCGGTCAGGCCGACGGAGTAGTCGGAACCGTTGTCCGCGATAATGGCGGCCGTCTTGGCGCCCAGCTTGTTGAAAGCATAGGAGGCCATGACCTCGCCCTGGAAGGGGTCGGTGAAGCATGCCCTGAAGATGTTGGAGCCGTAGGGGGTGATATCCACGGCCGTGCCCGTGCCGGTGATCATGGGGATCCCCTCTTTGGCGGCCTGGATGGCCACGGCAATGCAGGGCTTGGAGGTTACGTCGCCGAGGATGGCGACGACCTTATCGTTCTGAACGAGTTTGTTGTAGGCGTTGACTGCCTCGGTCTCGTCGCCCTTCTCGTCATAGACGATATACTCAATCTGCTTGCCGAGCACGCCGCCAGCCGCGTTGACCTCGTCGATGGCCAGCTTAATGCCGTTGTTGCAGGCGATGCCGTAGATGGAAACTTCGCCCGTCAGGGGAGCGAGGCCGCCGACCTTGATGGTGTCGCCGGTGTTGGCGGAGGCTCCTCCGTCGGTCGTGGCAGGAGCGTCATTTCCGCCGCCGCAGCCCGCAGCGAAGGAAGCGATCATCGCGCAAGAGAGCGCCATGGCCATGATCTTTTTGAACTTCATAACATTTTCCTCCTAAATACTCGAACTATTGGGAACGCCCGGATCCGGGCAATATCCAATCAAATGAACCTGGGGATGGGATGGGCCCCTAAAGGTTATGGGTAATTATACTGCGATTGAATTTAAATTACAAGCCTGTTTAGTTGCTGCATTCAACCTTCCCCTCTTGAAAAAGCTAAAGCGGCCACGTAAAGTACGCGACCGCCCCATTGCAATCTGCTAACGTTATTCTATACAAATTCCCCGCCAAAAGCAAGAATATTTTTGAACAATTACACAAAATCCCCGGATATATTTCAGGCATCCGGGGGTTTGGCCTCGGGCACTCCCGGTCCGTTGACTCAGCGTCTGACGCCTAGCCGGGCGGCCGCCTCGTCCAGGCGCCCGAGCGCCTCCATCAGGACGCCGCGGGGGCAGGCAAGATCGGCCCGGCGGTGCAGGGCGCCCCCTCTGCCGAACTTGGGGCCATCGTCCATGAAGAAGAGGGCCTCGTCAAAGAGGAAGCGGTCCAGCTCCTTCTCGTCCATGCCCAGGCCGGAGAAGTCCGTCCACACCAGATAGGTGCCCTCGGGTTCAATGCAGCGTACGGAGGGGAACTTCTCCTTCAGGAAGGACGCATATTCCCTGATATTCTGCTCCACATACGCAAGCATCTCCTCCATCCACGCCTCGCCCTTATTATAGGCGGCAATGCAGGCGGGAATCCCGAAGACGGAGTTGTAGTCGTGAACGTCCACCGCGAACTGACGGGCGAAGTCGGCTCTCACGTCCCCGTCCGGGATGATGATATTGGAGGTGGTCAGGCCCGCCAGGTTGAAGGTCTTGCTGGGAGCGGTGCACACAATGGAGTTGCGGGCGTCCGCCTCGGAGAGCGCCGCAAAGGGGGTGTGGACATGGGGGGCGAAAACCAGATCGTTGTGGATCTCGTCCGACACCACAAACACGTTGTTGCGCCGGCATATCTCCGCAAACCGCCCGAGCTCCTCCCGGGTCCAGACCCTGCCCACAGGATTGTGGGGACTGCACAAAATGGCCATCGTCACATTGGGATCCCGGGCCTTGCGCTCCAGGTCCTCATAGTCCATCTCATAGCGGCCGGAGCTGAACTTGAGGGGATTTTCCACCATCCTCCTGCCGTTGTCCTCAATGGCGAGGCGGAAGGGGCGGTATACCGGCGGCTGAATGATGACTCCGTCGCCCGGCTTGGTCAGGGCCCGCACAGCCACAAGCAGCGCCACCACCACGCCATAGGTGGGCTGAATCCATTCCTGCTCAATCCTCCAGTTGTGGCGGCGCTCCATCCAGCGCATAACCGCGTCGTAGTACTCCTCGGTGGGCTCGGTATACCCCAGAACACCCATCTCCACCGTCTTTTTCAGCGCCTCCTGAATCTCAGGGGCGACGCGGAACTCCATGTCCGCAATGGAGAAGGGAACAATCCCCAGCGGGTGCAGGCCGTCTGTAGTGCGCATGGCCTCCCACTTGGAGGCGCCCCAGCCCTCTCTGGAAACGACGCTGTCAAAATCATAACGCATGTTCTTTCTCCTTTATGTGAAGTGAGAATAGCCCCGGCGGACAGAGCATCCAGTTTTTCAAGGACTGCCGCCGCCGGGCATT
>JAHZEH010000196.1:524-4642 GCA_019421925.1 Clostridia bacterium | reverse complement strand
CCGGTACCGCCAGCCGGGCAAAGGGGGAGGTCTGCGGGGACACCGCGGTCGCGGAGGGCCTGCCGGATGGAAAATTCCTCATCGCCCTGAGCGACGGGATGGGAAGCGGCACACGGGCCAAAAAGGAGAGCGGGGACGCCATCGCGCTTCTGGCCAAGCTCTATCATGCGGGCGTTGACCGAGGCACGGCGATGGAGTGCGTCAACCGTCTGATGATGCTGCGGGCGGAGGATGAGATGTATTCGACGATGGACTGCTGCTGTGTGGACCTGGTGGACGGGCATGCGGAATTCGCCAAGCTGGGGGCTGCTCCCAGCGTGTGGCTGCACGCGGGCGGGGTCCAGGTTCTGCGGGGGGAATCGCTGCCCGCCGGCATTGTAAAGGAGGCGGAGGCCGCCCTGTTTGACGGGGGCTTCCGGGCGGGGGACTGGCTGATCCTGGTCAGCGACGGCGTGAGCGACGTCCTGGGCGAGGATTTAGGCCGGGCGGCCGCTTCCTACGCCTGCGGCGATCCTCACAGCGCCGCTCTGTGCCTGCTGGAATACGCGGCGGCCCGGGGCGCAAACGACGATATGACGGTTGTCGCCGTCCGCATGGAGGAGGGGCGGCAGTTTCCCAATGTATCCTGATGGAAGGAGCAAAAGAGGCCGGGGCAGCGGTTTGTCCCGGCCTTTTTTGCATTGGGACTGAATTTCCCTGGATTGGGAAGGTTTCGGGCTTGCATGCTCAGCCGTTCTGCTTTAAGATAGTAAATATCTATGTTTGCTACCGGGGATAAGTTGGGAGGACGCCATTGAAGGGCAGTAGGAGCGCCGGGCCGGGATTGCGCGGGCAGGTCAGGCGGAACATTTTGAGTTTGGACCTCCTGAAGCCGGGAGAACTGGTTCTGGTTGCGCTCTCAGGCGGGCCCGATTCTGTGGCGCTGCTCCATGTGCTCCGCTCCCTCTCCGGGGAGCTGGGGTTCTCTCTCGGGGCCGCCCACCTCAACCACGGTATCCGCGGAGCGCTGGCCGACCGGGACGAGGCATTTTGCGCAGAGCTCTGCGCCTCCTTGGAGATCCCTCTGATTCGGGAGCGGACGGATGTGCCCGCCCTGGCCCGCCGGGAGGGTATGACGCTGGAGGAGGCCGCGCGCTGCGCCCGTTACGGGTTCCTGCGAAGGGCCGCGAAGGAAGCGGGCGCGGGGGCTGTGGCCCTGGGCCACCACGGGGACGACCAGGCGGAGACCGTTCTGCTCAATCTGGGCAGGGGGAGCGGCCTGCCCGGCCTGTGCGGCATGCCTGTGAAGAGGGAGTGTTTCATCCGCCCCATGCTGCTCTCCGTGTACCGGCAGGATATCCTGGACTATCTGCGGGAGAACAGCCTCCCCAGCGTGGAGGACGAGACCAACGGGGACGGCAGCAACGCCAGGGGCCGCCTGCGGGCCCTGATGCCCGCCCTGGAGGACGTGCGCAGCGGTTTTTGCCGCAACGCGGCCCGCTTTGCCGGATTGGCCCAGGAGGATGAGCGGTTTCTTCGGTCCCTGGCCGAAGAGGAGAGAAACGCTCTGAAGGACGGTTCCGGACTGGATGCGGCCCGGCTTGCGGCGCTGCCCCGGGCGCTGTCCGGACGGATCCTGCGGCTTGAGGCGGAGGAATACGGCCTGGGGGCCGGATTGGAGCAAAAGCACGTGGACGCTCTGCTCGCCCTGTGCGGCGGGGAGACGGGCAAGGCCCTGCGCCTGCCCCGGGGACTCGCGGCAAGGCTGAGCTATGGACGCCTCCTCTTTGAGAGGAGGGGCGCTGCGGAGGCGTTTGAACGTCCCCTTCGGGCGCCGGGCGTCACGCCCTGCCCAGGCGGGGAGGTTGTCTGCGATATGGTGGAATGGCCGGACGATCTCTCCGAGGGCTGGCCCTACCAGGCCTATCTGGATGGGGCGGCCCTGGATGGGGCGGTGGTCCGCTCCCGCAGGCCGGGGGACCGGATTCACCCGCTGGGCGGTCCTGGCTCGAAGAAGCTGCAGGACCTGTATGTGGACAGGAAGATCGACCGGGCAGACCGGGAGCTCCCTGTGATCGCCAGAGGGAGCGAAATCCTCTTTGCGGTGGGCGCGGGGCTCTCGGAGAGGGCGAAGGCCGCGATTGGCGGCCGGGTGGTCCGGGTACGTTACCAAAAAAGATCCTGAGCAAAAAATCGCGATTGGAAAATTTCCAAGGTATTATATTTTACAAAACGGAGGAAGAGTAAATGCAGCACAAGATGCACGAAGACATCGCTAAAGTTCTCATCAGCAGGGAGAGCCTTCGCAGCAAGGTGAAGGAGCTGGGCGAGCAGATCGCCCAGGACTATCAGGATAAGGAGGGCATCGCTGTGGCCATCCTGAAGGGTTCCGTGGTGTTTTTTGCCGACCTGATCCGCGCCATTGACATGCCTGTCCAGCTGGACTTCATGTCCATCTCCAGCTATGGAAATTCCCGCTCCTCTTCCGGTGTGGTGCAGATCCGCAAGGACCTGGACATCAACATCTCGGGCAAGCATGTGCTCATCATTGAGGACATCATGGACTCCGGCCAGACCCTCTACTACCTCATGGACATGCTCTCCGCCCGCGAACCGGCCTCCCTCAAGGTTTGCTGCCTGCTGGATAAGCCCGAGCGGCGCGTGGCCGACATTCAGCCCGACTACTGCGGCTTTGTCATCCCCGACGAGTTCGTGGTGGGCTATGGCCTGGACTATGCAGAAAAATACCGGAATTTGGATTATGTCGGCGTTTTGAACAGCTACGTCTACGAGAGCGAAAACGAATAAACGGAAAGATGCGGTTTCCAGCCGTAAAAATCGGGATTTATGGCCTCTTTACTTGTGCCGCCGCTGCGGCGGTGGTAAAATAAAAACCGGTTTTGCTTTGCTGGCAGCCCATATGCATCAGGAGGATACTCGAATTTGAAAAAAAGAAGTTATCGGACGACAATCATATACATCCTGCTCATCGTCGCCATCGTGTTTATGGCGACGCGGTTTGATCTGGGCGCATCCGGCGAACCGACCGAGCTCTCCCACGACCAGTTCCTTCAGGCGGTCAAGGAGGACAAGGTGGCGGGCATCATTTTCACCGGCTCGGATATGCGGGGCGTATACCGCGGGTCCGAGCTGACCACCGAAAATCTGCCCAGCCGCTACGACTTCAACGTCTACGTGCCCGACTACGAGACCTTCATGAACAATATCACGACGGTCGTGGCCGAGCGCGTGGGAAAGCCTGCCGAACAGGTCAGCCAGCTGGACTACGGCTTCACTATCGGATATAAGGAGCCCTCCAGCTTCAGCTTCATGAGCCTCATCCCCTATATCCTGCTCATCGGGGCTTTCGGCTTCCTCTGGTATGTCATGATGCAGCAGCAGGGGGGCGGCAAGTCCATCAACTCCTTTGGCAAGAGCAAGGCCCGCGTCGTGACCAGCGAGACCAACAAGATCACCTTTAACGACGTGGCCGGCGCGGACGAGGAGAAGGCGGAGCTCCAGGAGATCGTCGAATTCCTCAAGAATCCCCAGCGCTTCACCGCCATCGGCGCGCGCATCCCCAAGGGCGTCCTGCTCATGGGCCCGCCAGGTACCGGTAAGACGCTGCTGGCCAAAGCAGTCGCCGGCGAGGCGGGCGCGCCCTTCTACTCCATCTCCGGCTCCGACTTTGTGGAGATGTTCGTGGGCGTGGGCGCATCCCGTGTGCGCGACCTGTTCAACACCGCCAAGAAGACGGCCCCCGCCATCATCTTTATCGACGAGATCGACGCCGTAGGCCGCCACCGCGGCGCGGGCCTGGGCGGCGGGCACGACGAGCGGGAGCAGACCCTCAACCAGCTCCTGGTGGAGATGGACGGCTTTGATCCCCACTCGGGAATCATCGTCATCGCCGCCACCAACCGTCCCGACATCCTCGACCCCGCTCTGCTCCGTCCCGGCCGCTTCGACCGCCAGGTGACGGTGGGCGCGCCCGACGTCAAGGGCAGAGAGGAGATTCTGCGCATCCATGCCAGGAACAAACCCCTGGACGACTCTGTGGACCTCAAGGTGCTGGCCCAGAGGACGCCCGGTTTCACGGGCGCAGACCTGGAAAACGTGCTCAATGGGGCGGCCATCCT
>JAHZEH010000196.1:0-514 GCA_019421925.1 Clostridia bacterium | reverse complement strand
CCCCGCCGACATAAGACCCACATTGGCATGATGGAGGTCGAAGAGGCCATCACCCGCGTCATCGCCGGGCCTGAAAAGAAGAGCAGGGTTATCACCGACGACGACAAGAGGATCACGGCCTACCATGAGACCGGCCATGCCATCGTGGCCAAGATGCTGCCCAACTGCGACGCAGTGCATGAGATTTCCATCATTCCCCGCGGCAGGGCGGCGGGTTATACCATGACCCTGCCCGAGAAGGAGTCCCAGCACATGACCCGGGGCAAACTCAACGACACCATCGCCATGATGCTCTCCGGACGCGTGGCTGAGGAGATTTTCGTCGACGATATCAGCACGGGCGCTTATAACGACTTGCAGCGTGCGACCGATATTGCCCGTAAAATGGTGACGGAATATGGCATGAGCGAGCGCCTCGGCCTCATCTTCCTGGGCGGCGACCAGGAGGTCTTTGTGGGCAAGGAGTTTGGCCACACCCGGAATTACAGCGAGGAGATTGCCTCCGTGATCGACG
>JAHZEH010000195.1 GCA_019421925.1 Clostridia bacterium | reverse complement strand
GCCGTAGGCTTTCCTACCCCTCAGGCCCTGCTGGCCGCGAGCGAAGCGAGCAAGCGGGGCCTGCCTCCTCGCGGAAGCGGCGTCAGCCGGTTTCGCGACCCGTCCCCCCTCGCGGAAGCGGCGTCAGCCGGTTTCACGACCCGCCCTAGGCGTGCGTAAACATCTGCTTGTATGGATTGCTGGTGTTGGGACTGAGGACATAGAACCGGGAGGCGCAAATCTCCTCCGCATCCCCGCCGAACTCTTTGCAGAAATCCTCAATATCCCCCCGGATGCCGTCGATGTCCCCGGCTGTGGCCACAGCGGCGCTCACCTGGCTGGGCAGATTGCCGGGGAGTTTTTCACAGCGCAGGTACATCCTGCCGCCGTGCATGCCCGTACCGCAGAAGAATCCCACAATAGGGCGCTCGCTGGGGCAGAGGTTCAGGACGATGATCTTGCCGCCCGCCTGGTATTCCCCCAGGAAGCTCCCGGCCACGCCCCCGGCTATGATGACAGGTTGGGCGTCCTGATAGGCTTTCATGTGGATGCCCGCCCGGTAGCCTACGTTGCCCTTTATGAGGATTTTGCCCCCCCGCATGCCATAGCCCGGCGCGTCGCCGCAGTTGCCGTGAATGACGATGCGGCCTCTGTTCATGGTGTCCCCCACCGCGTCCTGAGCGTTGCCCATGACCTCGATGGTGGAGCCGTCCAGATAGGCCCCCAGGGCGTTACCCGGGATGCCGTTGATGGTGATGGTCTTGCCCGAGTCGCCGCTGGCAATATAGCGGTGTCCGCAGCAGTTGTCAATCCTGACCGAACTGTCTGCCGAATCCCGAACGGCCCGGTTCAGTTCGGAGAAGTGGAGCCCTTTCGCGTCAATACGCATCATTTCGCACCTCCCAGCATTTTTGCCCTGTCCTTGGCCTGGAAAGCCATGAGCTGCGGCTTCTTTTTCATCAGCTCAAAATCAATGGTGTCCAGGGGGATACGGTCGCGGATGAGATGGGTGTAGATGCCCGCCCGCGCCACGTCGCCCACCAGGATAAAGCCCACCAGGCGGTTATCCCGGGTGATGAGGCGTTTGTAGTGGGCGTCGTCGCTCTCGATATAGCTGCCCCCCTCATAGCTGCCCGCCGTAATCATGTGCAGGCCGAACAGGCCCATGGCGTTCATGGGGATGGCCTTCTCAAAGCCCCGGGTGCCCCCTGCCATGGAGATGCCCGCGGCCTCGCCCTGCATATAGGCGTTGGGGAGGATGGCCAGAATCCGGTCGGTACCGGCGCTGATGTCGTGGCTCTCGGTGCAGTCCCCGGCCGCATAAATATCCGGCAGGGACGTTTTACTATTCGCGTTCACTACGATACCGCGGCGAACCTCTCCGCCCGCCTCTGCGACGAGCCCGGTATTGGGCCGCACGCCCACTGCTGTAACCAGCACATCGAACTCCAGGCTCTGCCCGTCCTTGAGACGGGCGGTGCCGCCGGCGAACTCCTGGACGCTGTTGTCCAGCAGGAAGCGAATCCCCTGCTTCTCCACATGGCTCCGGATCAGGGCGGATCCGTGTTCATCCAAAACGCTGGGCAGGATGCGGTTTGCCATGTCCACGATGGTGATGGACGCCACCCGCTTGGCGATGCCCTCGGCGCATTTGAGGCCGATGAGGCCGGCGCCCACAATAAGAACCCGGCTGGTGGGGCTGATCGCCGCCTCCAGCGCCTTGGCGTCGCTGAGGGACAGGAAAGTGAACTTTTTCTCCACGCTGTCCATGCCCGCCGTGGGCGGCACAAAGGGCCGCGAGCCGGTAGCTACTAACAATTTATCATACACGATTGTTTGCCCGCCGTCGAGAGTTAAGCTCTTATTTTCCGCATGAATTTTCAGAACTTTTTTGCCCAGCATGGGTACGACGCCCATTTTCTCATCATAGCCGTCCGGGCGGTACTTCATCCGCTGCTCATCTGTCTTGCCCAGGAGCAGATAGGAGATGAGGGGGCGGGAATAGGTGTGATAGGGCTCGCTGGAGATGAGCGTAATCTCACTCGTTTTATCAATGATGCGGATGCCCTCAATGCAGCCGATGGCGGCGGCGGAATTGCCAATGATGACGTATTTCAAGCCCTTCACCTCTCTTCAAAAACGATGGCCTTGTTGGGGCAGCCGGTCACGCAGGCGGGCTGTCCCTCCTTGTTCTTGGTGCACAGCTCGCACTTCTGGATGATGGAGCCCGTATCCGAGGGCATGATGGCCCCGTAGGGACAGCTCAGGATGCAGGTGTAGCAGCCCACGCATTTATTCTGGTCCACTGTGATGACGTTGTTCTCCCTGGTCAGCGCACCGGTGATGCAGGCCTTGACACAGAGGGGTTCCTCACAGTGGCGGCAGTTGACCGCAAAGCTGATGGCGTTGTTGCCCTCGATGCGGATGCGGGGATTGATGATGATGTCCTTGAGCGCCTTGACCATGTCCGTCTCGTTGGAGTTGGCAAAGGCGCAGTAGTATTCGCAGAGGTGGCAGCCCAGGCACCACTTCTCATTGACATAAACTCTTTTCATTCCGCCCCCTCCATGATGACGTAGTCCTCCCGCTCCGGCCCCACGGAGACATAGCGGATGGGGCAACCCACCGCCTTCTCCAGGAAACGGATATAGTCCAGGCACTCCCTGGGCAGCTCGGACATCCTGCGGCATTTGCTGATGTCAACACCCCAGCCGGGCAGCTCCTGGTAAACCGGTTTTGCCCGCTCCAGATCGGCGGCATAGGGGAACCGCTCCGTGACTGCGCCGTCGAGCTCATAGGCCACACATACCGGGATGGTTTTGAGATAGCTGAGCACATCCAGTTTGGTCAGGGCCAACAGGTCCGCGCCCTGCACCTTGCAGCCGTAGCGGGAAGCCACCGCGTCAAAGGGGCCCACCCGCCGGGGCCGGCCGGTGGCCGCGCCGTACTCGCCGCCCGCCTCCCGCAGGTCATGAGCCTCGGGCCCGGACCACTCGGCAGTGAAGGGCCCCTCCCCCACACAGGTGGAATAGGCCTTCATGATACCCACCACCTCATCCAGCCTGCAGCCGGGCATCCCCGCGCCGATGGGGGCGTAGGCCGCGATGGTGGAGGAGGAGGACGTGAAGGGATAGATGCCGTAGTCGATATCACGCAGGGCCCCCAACTGGGCCTCGAACATGATCCGCTTGCCCTCCCCTGCCGCCGACTCCAGGAAGGCGTCCGCGTCGCAGATAAAGGGCAGAACCTTCCCGCCGTACTCCATCAGCCAGGAGAACATCTCCTCCACATCCACAGGGGCCGCCCCGTATGCCTTCTCCACAGAGAGGTTTTTCCACTCCACAATGCCCTCAAGCCGCTCGCGAAGGGCCCTGGGGTTCCTCAGTTCGCCCATGCGGATGGCCTTTTTCATGTACTTATCCCCATAGACGGGGGCGATGCCCCGGCGGGTGGAGCCGAACTTCCTGTCCGCCAGGCGCTCCTCCTCCAGGCAGTCCATCTGGACATGATAGGGCATGCAGATGACGGCCCCCTCGCTGATCAGCAGGTTCTCAGGGCCGATGGACACGCCCGCCTCCCGGAGCCTGCTGATCTCGCCCACCAGATGACGGAGGTCGATCACCATGCCCCGGCCCATGACATTTTTGACCCCGGGGCGCAGGATGCCCGAGGGCAGCAGGTTCAGGATAAACTTGCCCAGGTCGTTGACCACGGTGTGTCCCGCGTTGTTGCCGCCCTGATAGCGCACCACGATATCGTAATCGGAGGAGAGCAGGTCCACCATACGGCCCTTGCCCTCATCCCCCCAGTTGATTCCCACAATAGACGTTAACATGATATTGTCCCCCTATCTTCTCTCTGCGCCGCCCTTACTCACCAGCGTGCTTGATTCCCAGTATCTCCAGTTCCTTCTCGTTCATGCCCACGCCCCGCAGCATGAGGCGGTTGCCCCGCAGGGCCTCGATGGAGTTGATGCCCATGCCGCCCATCATCTCCTTGATCTCATGCTCCCAAGCGGTGATGAGGTTGACCAGGCGGGCCGATCCGATGTCCGGATTGAGGCGCTTGACCAGGTCGGGCCGCTGGGTTGCGATCCCCCAGTTGCACTTGCCGGAATGGCAGGAGCGGCACAGATGGCAGCCCAGCGCCAGCAGGGCGGAGGTGGCGATATAGACCGCATCCGCCCCCAGGGCTATGGCTTTGACGATGTCCGTGCTGTTGCGGATGGAGCCGCCCACCACCACTGAGACGTCGCCCCGGATGCCCTCGTCCCTCAGTCGCTGGTCCACCGCGGCCAGGGCCAGCTCAATGGGGATGCCCACATTGTCCCGGATCCTCGTGGGGGCCGCGCCTGTGCCGCCCCGGAACCCGTCGATGGCGATGATGTCCGCGCCGCTGCGCGCGATGCCGCTGGCAATAGCCGCCACATTGTGCACGGCTGCGATCTTGACGCAGACCGGCTTGCGGTAGCCTGTGGCCTCTTTGAGAGAGTACACCAGCTGGCGCAGATCCTCAATGGAATAAATGTCGTGGTGGGGAGCCGGGGAGATCGCGTCCGTGCCCTGGGGGATCATGCGGGTCTTGCTGATGTCCGGGCCAATCTTGGCCCCCGGCAGATGTCCGCCGATGCCCGGTTTGGCCCCCTGGCCGCTCTTGATCTCGA
>JAHZEH010000194.1 GCA_019421925.1 Clostridia bacterium | reverse complement strand
TACACTGACACCCTTATCCTCATAGCGGGCTTTGCGCGCCTCGTCTGCAATGATGCGCAGGTTGAGGCCGCTCCTGTGCATGAGGGCGGCGTAGGAACAGCCCACGGCTCCCAGGCCGATGAGGGCGATGTTTTGGAACTTCACAGGGATTCACTCCTCCTTGTTTGATGGAACTTAATTGTAAATGTATCATGGTGGAATATGCATTGCAAGGAAAAACGGCAAAAGAAGATGCTGAAAAAATTATTAAATAAATATTCATATGTGTCTGCATACAGGCATATATCCGGAATATTATTACGGAGAATGAATGCATATATAAATTCAATTGCATTCGAGGAAAAGGAGGGTATAATCGTCCCGTCGCACAACAGAGCGGGTGCATCGCTTGGCTCCGCCGGAGAAGGAGGACAATGGCTGTGATGGATACCATCCCTGTGGAGGGAATCAGAGCTTTTGCGTTCTCCAAAATACCGCTGGACGGACCTGCCCCATGGATTGGGCAGCGATCCCCCATGCTGGACGGGTTTCCAGCCCGTGGGCAAAGGGGTGCTCCGGACTGTCCCGAGAGGGTGTCCAATACATCTTTTCGGGCCAGCAGGGGGCCCTCTGCGGCGCACCTATCCGCTCTGTGCCGGGCGGCCTCTCTGTCGATGGGGTCGCAGTGGAGGAGCCGGCCTTCCCCCTGTGCGCCGCCGGCGCCCATGTGGAGGTGGCCTGGAACCAGGGCTATGCGCCGGCCGGTCAGGCCGTACCGGAATTTGAGGGGAAGCATGGGACCGCTCCCGAAAGGGGGCCATGCGCAGCGGCTGGAGCAAGAGCCGGTCCGGCCAGGCCGCCTCCATGGATTAGGATGAGAGGGGCGCGGCCCATTCGGCTGGCGGATGGAGAACCCTGAATTCCTCTTTGGCGGGCGCAAGGCGGGGGCATCGGCCACGGGGGCTCTGACACCGATCAGCCCGAGCGGGCCCCCTTCATGGGGGGCTATGTCCCGGTCGGGATACCTTCCAGATTGAGGTCATGGACAACCTCGGCCAAGTGCCGGCTGTGGGGGCCGCTGCTTTCTGCACCTTTCCCAGGGCCGCAGGCGCCGCGGGATTCCCCGTCCGCTGTTTTGCCAATAGGGAAAGGGAGTTCTCTTCCGGGGGGGATCCCCCGGCCCAGGGCTGTATCCTGGGAAATATTGGGTTGAAAAAAGGAAAGGGCCGGAGAATACCGGCCCTTTCCTGGCAGATATAGGAGAGCGCTTTACGGGGCGGCTTCCTTCCGAAGCCCCTTCGTTATTCGCCCTTCACCGCATGGATGCCGGCGATGCGGCCGAAAACCACGGTGTCCGCGATGGCGTTGCCGCCCAGGCGGTTGCCGCCGTGGATGCCGCCTGTCACCTCGCCCGCCGCATAAAGCCCGGCGATGACAGAGCCCTCGGTATCCAGGACCTGGGCGTTTCCGTTGATCTGCACCCCGCCCATGGTGTGGTGGCAGGAGGGGGTACGGGCATAGGCGTAATAGGGGCCCTTGGTGAAGGGCATCGTCAGGAGGGTGCGTCCGAATTCCTTGTCCACGCCTGTCTCACAGGCGGCGTTATAGTCCGCAACGGTCTGCACCAAGGCGTCTGCGGGCACGCCGATCTGTCCGGCGAGCTCCTCCAGAGTGTCGGCCATGTACCAGTCCCCCATTTCCACGGCCTCCAGCAGGGGCACACCGTCGGAGGTTCTGGCATCCGCTGGATCGGGAATGAAGTCCCCGCTCTGGACCAGGTACATGATGCTGCCGGTCTGGGCGATAATGGCTTTGCTCATATCATCGCGGCGGCCATCCTCCCGGACAAAGCGCTTGCCCTCCTTATTGATGAAGATGAGGGAGCCCGAGGTATAGTAATTGGCCCAGGTGGTGCCGGTGCGGGGGCTGCAGGTATGCAGGAGCTGAATCTGATCCATATCCACCAGGTTGGCGCCCACGGCCTGAGCCATGAAGATGCCGTCGCCTGTGATGCCGGGCAGATTGGTGGATTTGACGTTCTGCCCCAGGTCGGGCCACTTCTCGCCCTCGCAGTACTGCCGGCGCAGTTCCACATTGGCGGCAAAGCCGCCGGTGGCCAGGATCACAGCGTTGTTGCTGTGGAAGGTGTAGGTATTGCCGTGCTTGTCCACAGCAGACACGCCGGTCACCCTGCCGTCCGCGTCCACAAGGAGCTCCCGGGCAGTGGTGCTGTAGTAGATGCTGGCCAGCTCCTCCCGCTCAGCCAGGGCGCTGGTATAGGTGTTGATAATGGAGGTGCCCAGAGGACCCTCTGTGTAGTGGGTTCGCTGCCACAGGGCGCCGCCGCCCTGGGCGATTTTTGTGACGTTCAGCCCCATGGACTTGAGCCACGCCAGGCCGTCGGGGGCCTGGCTGCAGAAGGCCTCGACCAGGGCCAGATCCGCCGCCTTGTCGCCCCCGTTCCAGGTCTGCAGGGCGTGCCAGGCAGCGGAGTCAAACAGCCCGGCGGAGCCGGAGGCCAGGTAGGCGTTATAGTCCGAACGGACCTGGGCCATGAGCGCCCTGTGGGCCTCGCCGGCCGGTTCTTCGGAGAGGGCGTCCTCCACGGTCTGGCGCAGGGCATCGGTCATCTCCAGGGAACTTTGCCCCTCGGGGTCGGCACAGTTATAGATGCCGCCCGACACCAGGGTATTGCCCCCCAGGTAATCCACTTTCTCCACAATGATGACGCTCGCGCCCTCCTCAGTGGCGGCACATGCGGCAGCCAGGCCGGCCCCGCCTCCTCCAACAATGACCACGTCCGCACTGTACTCATAGGCATGAGGGCCGGAGGCGGTTTCCTGGGAGATCCTGAGGGCCTCCGCGTCCCCGCCCGCCTGAACCACGCAGTCCGCAACAGCATTCAGGAGGGCGGCACTCGAGATGGTAGCACCTGTGACCGTCTCCACGGCCAGGGACTGATTCTCCACGATTCGGGCCGCCATGGTCTCCAGGGCGGCGGCTCCGACACCGGCGGTCTCGATATTCTCCAGAACTGTCACAGAGGAGATGCCGTCCGCAGCAAAGGCTGTCTCCACGGTGATTTTGCCATTGAGGCCCACTGCCTGGGCCGTGTAGACTCCAGGCGTATAGGCGGCCTGGAGCGGGGCGCTCTCCGCCGGCTGGAGGGAGGAGAGGGGGGATTCCTGCGGGGCAGCCGTGGGCTGGCCTGCGCTGGGCGCGCAAGCCGCCAGGCTGACAAGCAGCAGGAGGCTTAACAACAGGGACAGGGATTTTTTCATGCTTCATTCCTCCTTTATTGATGGGGCGGGTCGATCCCGCTCACTAGGAGGATATGCTCTACAGGTATTGGAAGGTCAAGGATTTGTTTTTAAGATGGTTTTCAGTTTGGATGGTTCACTCCAGCGGGATCCACATCTCCGTCAGGTACCGCTGGGTGTTGATCCGGTCCAGGGAGACGATTCCCCGGGTGAAGGGGGGCGCGGCGGGGGTGATGCGCCGTTCCCGCAGATGCTGGAAAACGGGCGCAAAGTCCTCGGTGACGGGGCCGCCCTGGGCCATTCCCTCTACGATTGTATACAGGCATTTACGGGAGGGGAGGCTGAGAACCCCCTCGTCCCGCTCCAGGCCCAGGAAGGCGGCGTCCCGGCGCTCCATGAGAAAGCCGGAGTGCCGGGAGAGGGCGGGCTCCTCCTGGCAGTAGCCGCTGTAATAGAGCATGATGCCTGAGAGAGGCATGTATTTGCCCCAGCGGGAGACCTTCTGGGCCATATCGGGGGGGATCCGCTCCTCCCGGTTGTGGAACGAGTAGAGCACGGCCACAAAATCAGGGCTGGTGACCGTCACCATCTGACCCACGTTGGCCTCCGCGGTGAGGAGCTGGGCGGAGATCTCCCGCATACGCCGGAGATACCGGCTCTGCAGGCCGATATGGAATTCCATCTCCACAGACTTCTCCTCATATTCCCGCCGTACCAGGTCCACGCTGCCGCTCTGGAGGAGTTCCGAGGTCTCGGCCACGGTAAAGCCGCAGTTCTGATACTGCCTGCTGTTAAGCAAGGTATAGATGCTGCTCATGTCATAGGTGCGGTAGCCATTGTGTTTGTCTACATCGCAGGGCACAATGCCATATTTCTCGTAAAAACGGATGCTCTGGGGACTGATACCCAACAGACGGGAGATCTCGCTGATCCTGTAACGCATATTCCCCTCCGAACTCTACAGGTATTGGAAAGTTGCCTTCCCGTTTGACCTGCCGGGATTCCTCTCCGCCCGGCATTTCTTTCCCCAGTATAAGTGAGACGGGAAAAAAGTGCAAAGGGGATGAAAAAGGAGCAGGGCGGAAAACGCCCTGCTCCTTTGCATGAGCAGTCCGACAGGATTAATCGATCGTAAATTCGTAGGTGGCGACCACAGACGCGCTCTTGGGATCCCAGGGCCTTGCGTATACCACAGTCAGCTTGGCCGCGCCCTTCTTGTCCGCCCGGACGGTGTAAGTGTGGACGCCGCCCGCTCCGGCAATACTCTCGTCGCCGGAGGAGGAGACATACTTGTCGTCAACGATGGAGACAGCATCTCCGTCAATGGAGGGCTGGAGGGAGTAGCCGGTGGTGGGGTTCTCCTCCAGCTGGAAGGTGAAGGTCTCGCCCACGGACAGGCGCTTTTTAATCACTTCT
>JAHZEH010000193.1 GCA_019421925.1 Clostridia bacterium | reverse complement strand
CTTGTCCAGCAAACCGGATAAGGAGATCACATGGGCCGCCATCTCCCGTACGTCGACCCGCTTGAATATCTTCATAACGTCCAGAGGTTCGGAGATCGCCTCCAGCTCGCTCAGGCGCTTGGAGAGCGCCCGGATGGTGGGGCTTCCCCGGAACACGGCATATTCGTCCATTTTCCCGGGCTCGCCGCTGTAGCGGCGGTTGATCTCGTTCAACTCCTCCATGCTCAGGGCCTCCAGAAGGATTTCCTCCCCGAGATCGCCCACAAACATGGTCTTGGAGGGGCGTTCGCTTTTCATATTGAGGCGCTCCAGCGCCTTTTTGACAAAATCCTGAAGAGTCTCCATCCCGCTTCCTCCTTAAGCCTGCTCAACTGCGTCGAGGTTCTCCATGTCGCTGACCGGGAACCCAAAGGGTACCTCCTGCTGGGATGCCTCGCCGTTCTTCCAGTTGAACAGGGGCAGATCGGTGAAGTAGGCGTTGTTGAAGGCCCATCGCTCAGTCTGGCCGCCGACGGCGTCGGGGTCGGACAGCTTGGCGATGATCTGTACCCTGGGGTCGTGGCCGCTCTTCATGCCCTGCACTACGCTGCGCCAGCGGGAGGTGTAAACATGCCAGGTGGTCATGGTGCCCTCGCCCCGCAGGGAGGTGATTTTGCTGTCCAAATCAATGCCCATCTGTACGTCGGAACGGCCCACGGTAATCTTTGCCGTGATGCCGTTGCATTCTGCGATAAGGTCCCCGTCGATCCAAACCTCGGCGTAGTTGCCGGAGAGTACCCGGTTGCCTGTAATTTTCATGCCTGTAAATCCTCCCTCTTCTTATTCCAGTGTGATGTCCAGCTTCAGATCCTCCATGGCGTCCAGCAGCTGAATTTGCATGGACAGGAATACCTGAGCGCCGGTATTGGCCGAGAGAATTCCGGCGTCGCTCATAACGTCGGTATCAATCCCCTGTTCCATGAGGTAATTCCTCTGGGCTTCCAGATTGACCTGGGCGCGGTTGTCATAGCCGCTGTCCAGCACCGTGCCCTCCAGGGAGGACAGATAGCGGTTGATGTTGGCAACCAGGAGCTGTTTGTGGTCGTAGTCGTTGACCACCTGCCCCACATAGTTGTCGGCAAAGGTCCTGCGGATATCGCCCGCGATCATGTCCGCCCCCTCCACCATTTTGATCTTCTTGAAATCCTCAATGGCGTTGGAACCGGTCAGGCTGGTGACGCCCCGTGCGATCTTATGCTTCTCCCCATCGTACAGGAGAATGAGCTTGCCGTCGTCCACATCCTGATCTGCGTCGGCGGAAGAGGTAATGGAGAGCACGTCGTCCAGCACAAAATAGGTGCTCGAGCGGGTGAGAGGCATACCGGCCAGCATGCCTGCGATGCGGCAGCAGTACTCCGCCGTGGTGTATGCTTTGGGGCTCGAGACGCCCGGCTGAACTGCCTTGATGCCGGTCTGTGTGAAGTTGACAATTCCCTCGCTGGCCGCATTGGCCGCGTCCGGCAGCACCGCCTTGAAGGTCTTCCCCGCGGCCCTCTGCGCTTTGATCCAAGCTACAATCTTGGTGACGTCGGCGGCCTGAGCGCCCGGCATGCACATCCAGTTCCACACCAGGGGCCTCAGCAGCTCCAGCGTGCCGTCAAGGTCGTCCGCGCCCTCCGCATCCTTTTGCAGCCGGACAACCAGCAGCCGGGAGGGTCCCCCCTCAAAAGCCAGCCGCAGATAGTCGAGGTTGGCAGAAGTAAACTCCGTGCTCGATGCGTCCGCCATTCTCTTGAGCAGGGTGACCGGCTTTGCGCTCTCCCCGCCAGTCCCGTCGTCCAAAATAACCGCCACCACGCCCCGGGCGCTGCGCGCCAGGGCCGTTCTTGCCGCCTCCTGAAAAGCGATGACAATGTCAGGTACTCCCATGTTGTTTGACCTCCTGTTTTAGTTTGAGTTCTCCCATGGCGGGCAGCTCCTCCGCCTCGCCAAAACTGTCGTAAAAATTCAGTTCGAACATCAGATGCGCCACCTGATCCACCAGATCGCTGCGCACCTTCTCCGCCGTAATATGGCGGCCCTCAAAGGAGACTGCCGGCAGAAGCGCTTCCGTCATCCTGTCCAGCGCGCCATACAGTTCGCTTTCTGTGGGCGTCTCATTATAATAGGCGCAGTCCACCAGCATACCCCTCTCAAGCTGTTTCCCCCCGCCGGCGGCCCGCAGGGTTAGGGGCGTAAGGGAGACGCAGACAAGGGGAAGCGCCTCCTGGCCCCCCTCCTCCCCTTTTACGGAAAACCCCGCACCGGCAAGCGCGTTTGCCACGGCGCTTCGAATCACACTGGTTGCAATCATCCATTTTTCATCTCCTCTCCCCATTCCAATGCGGTCATGCGCAGCGCCGTAAGCATATCGTGATCCTCCGTGGTCTTGAGCGCCTTTTGCAGCATGAATTGCCCCGGGACAAATTGCTTTCCCGCCTGTCCCTCCGCTCCCGGCACGCCGCACTCCGCTGCCGGCCGGTAACCTTGATTGATCTGTACGGCGTACCTGGACGTGTTAAACACGCTCACCGAGCATTCCTCCGGAGTCCTCCACATGGGTCATCTGCGCGGCATAACTCCTGCACTTCTCCCCGAGGTATTCCAGAGCCGGCTCATAGCTGCGCCCTGACGTCAGGGTGTGCAGCCCAAGTTCCAGTTTTCTGTCCAGTCTGTTCAGATTCAGTTCCAATTTCGCCATGAGTCCCTCCTGTGAACCTGTTTCCGCTAATTCCCCAAATACAAGGGCGGCTTCACGCCTGGCGCGAAGCCGCCCCTCTGGACGCCGGTACCTCTGCTCTTGCCCTCCGCACGTTAAGAGTATAGGCCCCTTTTACACACGAAAAGTGCCAGCTTCCATGTTTTCGATGATCGCCGCCAGAAAAGAATTCTTCCTGCGGTAAAACTCCCGCCTGCTCACCGGCAGCTGCTGTTCAAACACCTCGAAGCTGTGGGAATAACCGCCCAGGCAGCTCCGCCAGATCGCTTTTTGCAGAGCACCGGCAGCCTCTTTATCCAGAATATCCCTGCCCACGCTGTTTTTCGCATTCTCCACCGCCCACACTACGCGGGCCATAAATCCCCTCTCAAGCCGGTTAAGCCGCTCGACTTTCTCCCCAGTGGGGTCTGAACGCTGTCCCCCTCTGGGCTGGCCGTCCGGCATCGGTGGAAACCCGTGGAGTATCTCCTCTCTCTGCTGCGCCAGACAAGCCCGGTAACGGCCATATCTCCGCACATACTGGATCGCCAGCAGACGGCTGTCCCGGTCAAGCCCGGACGCGGGACGCCTCCTTCTTTCGCAGTCGTATCCAGCAGCATCCCCCTGTCTCATACTCAATTCCATCCAGTCCATACTCTTTCTCCCTCTTCTTTTCCTCAGGAACCTGTGCCCTCAAATCCGTCCCTCCACATGCTAAGGTGCCTTCCCAACAATTCCAGCGCCCGCATTCGCTCGCGCCCCGTCCCGCCCACTGCAATACTCCACAATCCCTGAACCACGAGATCTTGATCAATTTGTACCCTCCTGCTTCTCTCCTCCATAGCGCACGCCACGGCCCTCTGTACTGCGGGCTTTCGAAGAAGGTTCCAGCCGCAGGCTGCGGCGCTGCGGGGGCTGTAACCAGATCGGACAGCCGCCTGTGTGGCGTTTAAATCCAGCAGATACTCCTCTACAAAGCGGCTCTGCCGGCAGGTCAACTCCATATTTCCGTTCTCCTTCATTTTTTTGCCTCCTTTTCATTTTGACAGGTGTCACTCCGCCTATATTTTTCATAAACCTATCTTTTGCACATCCCGGCATAAACGAAATGTGCAAAATCTTCACACCACCATTATAAGTTCTATTTCTTCACTCGTCAATTGAAATGTGGAATAACTTCACATTTCATCTTGTGTTGTGCCCCTATATCACTTATAATCGGAATGGAGGTGATCTAATGGAACGCTTACGGGTGGTTCGCCAGAAACAGCATTTGACGCAAAAGGACATAGCGGCCTTTCTTGGCGTTGACAGAACCACTTATGTCAAATATGAGACTGGAAAAAGCGAGCCCAGCTTTGAGACCTTGCAAAAAATCGCCGATTTCTTTAGCGTATCGACGGACTATCTTCTCGGCCGCGAGACGGCCCCCGGCCCCGACCTCTACTCCATCCAAGGCATCGGGCCTGTCCCAGCGACAAAAAAGGTCCCCCGCCTCGGCACAATAGCCTGCGGGGAACCCATTCTTGCAGTGGAAAATATTGACGAGTATGATGATGCGCCGGGCGGTGTGTCCTGCGATTTCACGCTTCTGTGTAAAGGGGACAGCATGATCGGGGCGCGTATTCTTGACGGTGACATTGTTTATATCCGCCAACAGGAGGACGTGGAGGACGGCGAAATCGCCGCCGTATTGATCGGGAACGACGCCACGCTCAAACGGGTCCGGCGCAACAACGGCCAGCTTATTCTCTGGCCCGAGAATCCCGCCTATTCCCCTCTTATTTTTCAGGGCCGTGAGCTTGCCAACGTCAGAATCCTTGGCAAAGCCGTGGCATTTCTGAGCAGCGTGCGATAGTCCCGGCAAATGACAAAAGCCCTGAAACAGCTGTTTCAGGGCTTTCTTGCTGGAGGCGCCACCCAGAATCGAACTGGGGATAAAGGATTTGCA
>JAHZEH010000192.1 GCA_019421925.1 Clostridia bacterium | reverse complement strand
CCGTTGCGGCCGTTGACCTCCACGGCATAGGTTCCGTCCTTCAGCTCGTTTTTCGCCGCAGTCTGGGCCTCGGCCGCAGCCGCGCTGCGGGCCTTCTTCAGGGCGGAGTTCACCGCGCTGATGAGGGCCTTGCTGGTGGTTGTCGCACCCGAGACAGCGTCGACGTTGGCCTTTTGGGCCGACACCATCGCCGCAGGCAGTTTGGCGATGGCGACAGAGCCGACGCCCGCCGTCTCCTTGTCGCCTTTGGCAGTAATGGAGACGATCTTGTCCCCCTGAATCTTGACTGTGGCCGTCACCGTTCCGCCAAAGCCCTTGGCCGACCCGGTATAGGTGCCGCTCTTGTAGGTTGCAGCCAGTGCCAGCGTGCCGGAGAGCGCGCTCACCAGCATGAGAACCGCCAGCAGAACCGCGAGTTTCTTCATCCGTTTCATCATTCAACCTCCCATATGATATTCCCATGGAAAATCCGCACACATTGGTGTTTCTTTCCATATAAACTATTATGCTGTTTTTTTGCCAATCTGTACACGGAATGATATTCACGCTAGCGTAACTTTTAGTACATGTCAGTTACATATCCTCTCTTTTATGGTACACTGATGATACCTTCAGCAGACAAAGGCAGACACGGTTTTATGGCTTGCCGCCGCCCGGCGCTCCGGGCTGCCGCCGGGTGTGAAAACCCACGGTCCTCAGGGATCTGATTTGCGGCGGTTCCAAAGCAAGCGCCTCCATCGCGGAAAAAGGCCCAACGATCCCCCTGTGTGCTGAGCGTATCCAAATCAGAGGAGGCCCGGCATGGAGATTCGTTCCCTGCAATACTTTGTTGAGATCTGCGATAGCATGAGCTTCTCCGCCGCGGCGCAGAAGCTGTTCATCACCCAGCAGGCCCTCTCCAAGGCGGTTAAACGCATGGAGGAGGAATTAAATGAGCCCCCCCTGCACCGCTACGCCAACAATATTGAGCTCACAGAATTTGGGGAGCGTTTTCTCGTGGAGTGCCGCGCCCTGCTCGGCCACTACGAGGGCTCCATGCGGAGGATACGCCAGCTCTCAGACTACGCCAAACAGAACGTCACCGCCGCCTATGCCTCCGGCGCCATCACCGCCTTGGGCGCTCACCTTCTGTGCGATTTCAAAAGACAATATCCCCTGATCACGCTGCATGCCGAAGAGCTCCCCGACTATACGGCGGAGAAAAAGGTGGACGAGGGTCTGGCCGAAATCGGTTTCACCGCCGGCCCTCCCCTCAAACATGACCGCTTCCAGTCCCACCTGCTCTTCCACAGTGAACTCTGCCTCATTGTCCACTTTGACCATCCCCTCGCCGCAAGGGACTCCATCCGCATCGAGGACCTGCGCGGCCTCCCCCTCATCGGCCGTACGGACGAGTTCCAGTGCAGCCGGCTTCTGGAGGGAAAATGCCAGGCTATGGGCTTTCAGCCCCAGTATCTCATTCGCTCCACCAATCCCCTCACCGATCAGCTCCTGCTGCGCAAGAATATCGCCGCCGGCCTGGGTCTGATTCACCTGGCCACGCCCAAGATGGCCCAAAACAGGCAAAAAATACTCTATTTCGAGGAGCCAGGCATGGATTGGGACATCTATCTGATCCATATTAAGAACCACCAACTGAGCACGGCAGGCCGCATCTTTGCGGACTTCTATCTCAAAAACGCGAATCGGGGGCTGTCCCCGGAGAAGCGCTTCTGAGCTGAATACAGAAGGGGCGAAACCACAAATGTGTGGTTTCGCCCCTTTGTTTGATTTGGAATATTTACTTGGCAGCCTGCTCCAGAGCGGCGGTCACAGCGGCAATGATGGCATTGCTGGTGTTGGTGGCGCCGGAAACAGTATCCACTTCCACAGACTGGGCTTCCACAATGCTGGCGGGAACCCTCTCAATGGCGGGATCGCTGATGCCGGCAGTCTCGGCGTGCTCCGTCACAGTCACGGAGACGATAGAGGTATCGTCCACCGTCACTTCCACGGCAACCTTGCCGTTGTTGCCCTGGCCTTCACCGGTATAGGTGCCGGCATTGTAGATAGCCTCCGCAGCGGGCGCGGGCTCCTCCGTGGGGGCGGCGGTGGGCTCAGCAGCCGGCTCAGCCGTCGGTTCGGCAGTGGGCTCGGCCGTGGGCTCCGCAGCGGGAGAGGAGCACGCCACGAGGGCGAACACCATCATCAGGCACATTGCAAGGCACAATACTTTTTTCATGTTGTCTAGGCCTCCTGGCTTGTTGCGAAATAGTACGGGCTTGTCTCAAACCCGCCTAGTGCATGATAGTACCTCAAAGCGGACGGCCTGTCAATATATTCATTTAACGTTCACAAACCCGTGAACAAAGTGTAAATTTTATGGAACCAATTCAACAACAATATCATAGGTATATTCCCCGAAGGCGTATTGGGCGTCCAATGTGAACAGACATATCCCCCTGCTCTCCGGAAGGGTGACCGTATACCCCTCCCGAGCTGCCTCACAGGACGCTCCTGTCCCATCCCAGCAGGAGAGGGACCACGCCTCCGGTTCACTCTCAAAGCTCAGAACCATCTTCTCCCCCGGCCTGGCCTGAAAGAGCAGGGCGGCCTCCAGGAAGTCCAGGCGGGGAGCCGGCGCATATCCGAGATAGCGTCCCACCTGGTGCTTCACGCCGTCAGGCGCCTCAACGGTGACGGTGCGCACCCCCTCCTCCCGGTTCAGCTGCTCCAGATTGTCCAGCCAGGCCCGCTGTTTCCCGCTGCCGTTTTGCCTGATCTGTTCCACCTCGGGCGCAAACAGCCGCAGCACGTCGCTGGCCTGAATCTCCGTGTCGCCGGGAGCATACCCCTCCGTCCCGCTGGCCCACCGCCAGCCGCCGGGGTTGCTTGCCAGCGCCATCTGATTGGAGGCGGCGTCCCACTCATAGCGCAGGGCAAAATCCTTCTCCACCACGACCTCCTCGTTATAGTCATAGATCAGGGCGCAGTGGACATTCAGCGACCACTGGGGCAAACCGTTCTCCTCCGCGGTTTCCATCCCCGTGGACACAATGCATTGAACCGGGTCAAGCGTATTGTAGTGATAGGTGACGCAGCGCAGATCGGTCCGCCGCTGTCCCAGGTTATACCAAACCTCATCATATACCCCCAGGCCCGTACCGGAGTTTACCCAACCGGGCACCACCAGCCAGGTCTGCATCCCGTCTTTCCCGGCCTCTGTGCTCTCGAGGCGTATCTCCATCGGGACCGGAGCGTTGGAATAGTCCCCCGGCAAATTCTCCGCCTCGCCGCAGGGGAAAAAGCCTGTGAGCCGCCATCCGTCAAGCTGTTCAAACACCAGACATATCCCGTCCCGGAACCCGTTGAGAACCACCGCGGCCATCCGCCGTTCTCCGTCAACTGTCCCAAATTCCCCCTGAAAGAACAGGGTCTGGCGGTTCAGTCCAAAGGCGTTCTTTGCACCGCTTCCGGACTGCTCCATCAGCCAGCCGGAGAGCTCCCGCTCCCCCTTCGCCTGCAGGCTCTGGGCGATCACTTCGGAATCCACCCAGAAGGTCTGGTTTTGCTCCAGCTCCTCCCCGTCCTCCAGCCATTTTTCCGGGTCAATTGCGGCAAAAGGCTCTGTTTCCTCCTGCCGCTTCTCCTCAGGGATCGTCGTCAGAGGAGCTATGGGTCCCTCTGATGCGGGCCCTTCAACCGTTTGTGCGGAGGCTCCGCCCATCCCAGTCAGCAGCAGGGCGCAGAGCAACGCCAAAGCAGTTCCGCTCAGCCAGAATGCCCGGACGGACCGGGGAGAATAGGCTCCAATCGCCCTCACCCTGGCGCGCAGGGAGCGGGCGTCATCCCCGGCGGCTGAGAGCGAGAAGCCCTGCCGCTCTCCCTGGGCCAATCCGATCAGAGTCAGGCCGTACCGTCCGGCGTTGCAGGCGCCAATGCGGCGCAGGACGCTCTCGTCCGCCGCCATCTCCCCGCTGGCGCGCAGTTGCCTGACCCCGATCCACACCAGAGGATTAAACCAGTGCAGCGCCAGGCAGACCTGTCCGATCCAGTTGAGCAGGGGGTCTCCATGCCGGATGTGCTCCAATTCATGAAGAAACACGTGATAGGCGGCCTCCTCCCCGATCTCCTCCAGTTTTTCCTCCCGCACGAGCATGGTGGGGCGCAGTCCAAACACTGCTGAGACCGAGACAAACTCCGTCGCCCATGCCCGGGGCGGGCGCATCTTTGCCGCAGCGGCCGCCCTCTCCAAAAGCGCCTGGTTACGGGAGTTCAGGGCCCTTCCCCGCACTTTCAGCGCCACAGAGACATTTCCCAGCACAAACCACAGCAGAACCGCAACGCCCCCCGCGGCCCAGACATACGCCGCCACGAATCCCCAGTCGGTTCTGACGGACTGTTCCCGTGGCGTGAGATCCAGCATCCCTGGGGAGGACTCCGGCGCAAGAGGCATTCCCCCGGCCGTCCCGAGCTGCCCCTCCTGCCCCTCATCCCGGGCAAATTGGAAGGCCTCGGCCTCCTCCCTGAATGAGGCGCCCCGCTCCGTCTGAGAGGCTAACTCCACGGCCCGCCCAATGGCGCTGTAGGCGCTCAAGCCGGAGGGCAGCGTGCTGGGCACCAGCAGGCGGACCAGCAGGACTGCCCAGATCAGGTGCACTGTCAGAGGCGGTATCTTTTTGCGAAAAAG
>JAHZEH010000019.1:4697-15914 GCA_019421925.1 Clostridia bacterium | reverse complement strand
GTTATGTTCGGCGTGGGCCTGCTCAATGGCAAGGGCGTGATGGAGATGTTTATGACGGCGGTCTCCCTGGCCGTTGCCGCCATCCCTGAAGGCCTGCCCGCCATCTCCACCATTGTGCTGGCCATGGGCGTGCAGCGCATGGTGTCCCGCAACGCGATTGTGCGCACCCTGCCCTCAGTGGAGACCCTGGGCTCGGCTACGGTCATCTGCTCGGATAAGACGGGCACCCTGACCCAGAACCGCATGGTGGTGATGGAGTACGCTCTGCCCGATTCCGCCCGGCCTCTGGAGGAGGCGGGGCTGGAGGAGGAACTCCTGCTCCAGGGCGCGGTGCTGTGTACGGATGCCAAGCGGGCGGAGGACGGCTTTGTGGGCGACCCCACAGAGATCGCCCTGGTGGAGCTGGGCGAGCGGCACGGTCTGCCTAAACCCGATCTGGAGCAGAAGTTCCCCCGGGTGGGAGAGCTGCCCTTTGACTCCGACCGCAAGCTCATGACCACGGTGCATGAGGACGGCGGCGGCCGGCTGGTGGTGCACACCAAAGGCGGCCTGGACGAACTGCTCGCCATCTGCACGGAGATCAGGACGGACCGGGGCGTCATGCCCCTGAACGAGGAGCATATCGCGGCCATCCGGGAGCGCAACCGGGAGATGGCCCAAAAGGCCCTGCGCGTCCTGGCCTTTGCAACCAAGCGCATCGACGCCCTGCCGGAAAACCTCTCGGAGCTGGAGGGGGGATTGACCTTCACCGGGCTGCTGGGCATGATCGACCCGCCCAGGCCGGAGGCCAAGGAGGCGGTAGCCAAGTGCCACAAGGCGGGCATCACCCCCGTCATGATCACCGGCGACCACGCCCTCACCGCCACGGCCATTGCCAGGGACCTGGATATCCTGCAGGACGGCGGCAGGGTGGTCACGGGTGTGGAGCTGGAACAGATGAGCGACGAGCAGCTCTTCGAGGAGGTCGAGGGGATCTCGGTCTATGCCCGTGTTGCGCCCGAGCACAAGATGCGCATCGTGGACGCCTGGCAGAAGCATGACAACGTGGTCGCTATGACAGGCGACGGCGTCAACGACGCGCCCGCCCTCAAGATGGCGGACATCGGCTGCTCTATGGGCATTGTGGGCACGGACGTGGCAAAGGACGCCTCGGACGTCATTCTGACGGACGACAACTTTGCCACCGTGGTCTCGGCGGTGGAAGAGGGACGCAGGATATACGACAATATCCTCAAGGCCATCTCCTATCTGCTCTCCTGCAACGTGGGCGAGATCATCTGCCTGTTCCTCGCCACCCTTCTGGGCTGGGATGAGCCCCTGCTGCCCATCCACCTGCTCTTTGTCAACCTGGTTACGGACGGCCTGCCCGCCATGGCGCTGGGCGTGGACCCTGCTGAGCCGGACATCATGAACCGCAAGGCCAAGAAGCGCCAGGGTATTTTCACCAAGGGCATGATCTGGCGTATCTGCTACCAGGGCGCTATGGTGGGTCTGCTCTCCCTGGCCGCTTTCATCATTGGCAAGGGCGTCAGCCTGGAGACCGGCCGTACCATGGCGTTCGCCGTGCTGGCCTTCTCCCAGCTGGTGCACGCTTATAACGTCCGCTCCAGCAAGCACAGCGTTCTCATCCATCACCCCTTCCAGAATAAGAAGCTGGTGCTGGCCACGTTGGGCTCCGCCCTGCTGATGGTGCTGGTGCTCAATATCCCCGTGCTGGCCTCCATCTTCAAACTCACCCAGCTGGACGGTGTGCACATTGCCATCGTGGCCGGGTTGTCCCTGGTACCGCTGGCGGTTGTGGAGCTGATGAAGCTGCTGCGACTCAACTCCAGCAAGGACGAGCAGTAGTGCCGGAAAATCAAGAAGGAGCGGCTATGAAAATCATCGCGGACCTGCACACCCATACCCAGTACAGCCGGGGGCGCATCACCCCCCATGGCCACGGCTCCATCGCGGAGGCTGCCGCGGCGGCCCAGGCCAAAGGGCTGCTGCTGGGGAGCACCGATCACGGTCCCGGCCACAGCTTTTACGGGCTGCGGGCAGGGGATCCTCCCGCCATACGCAGGGAGATCGAGGCGGTCAATGAGGCGGCGGGCCGGGAGGTGATGAAGTTCGGCGTGGAGGCCAATGTGCTGGACTTTGACGGGAAGACCGACCTGTGCCTGATGGACCCCCTGCCCGACCTGCGGCTGCTGGGCTACCACAAGGGTGTGCTTCCCTTTGGGGCGGGGGACGGAAGGTTTTTCTGGAGCACCTCCTTCTGCAGGAAGGGCTCCTATGCCCGTCTGACCGACGCCATTTTACGGGCCTTTGAGCGCTATCCTGTGGACGTGCTCACCCATCCGGGGGAGTATATCCCTGTGGATATCCGGGCGGTCGCCCGGGGGGCCGTCCTCCAGGGGGTGGCGCTGGAGATCAACAACGCCCACGGCCTGGCGCTGGAGGATGCGGCTGCTGCGCTGGAGGAGGGGGCTTACTTCCTCCTCTCCAGCGACGCCCACCGGCCCGAGAACATCGGACAGGTGGAGCGTGCGATGGCCATTGCGCAGGATGCAGGAATTCCTCCGGAGCGCATCATCAACAGCGGCGAATGCGACTGGAAAGCCCCCCTGAGAATCGGCAGGTTTCGACAATGGCTCACCGAGCAGAGGTAGTTTGTCCACAGGATGTGGATAAGCCCGGTGGAAAAGCAGCTAGCCGAAACTGGCGAAAATATGGCAGCAGGCAGGGCTGTAGGGAAAGTAATCCACAGGAAAAGTGCAAAAACAATGGGTTATCCACAGCATCCCTGTGGATAAAGGTTAATTCCCCAATGGGAGAGATATCATGCAGGAGCAAAATCTTCCCTGCATTTTACCAGGGCCTTACACAGATCGAAACCCCCAGGGACAAGCCCTGGGGGTTTTCCATATATGCGGTTGTGTTCAAAGGGGGGAATGGGTATAATTGTACAAGGCAAATACCAGCAAAAGGCAGGCCCCCCGCGCAGGAAAAAGGCAGCATCCGGGGGATGCCGGGCCGCCCTGGCGGCAGCGGGAATTGGACGAAGGGGGCGAAGCGGAAGCGAGACCAGTTCGTCCAAAGCGCGCGTCATGGAGCAGAACCCGGCGCCGCCGGGAGGGTCGAGGTGCCTGTGACAGGTTCAGGAGAGAGCCCTGCCGCGCTTGAGGGGGGCTTTCAAAATATATGTGGAAAGAATCATCAGGGAAAGGAAGGGGTAATCTATGGAGAATACCGCGAAAAAAAGGCCGCTGAGCCCGCCCGTCAAAGCGGCGGTGCTGAGGATGCAAAAGGGTGAGCTGACGGAGCACTATATTTATGAGAAGATCGCCAGGCGGACGAAGGACGCCGGGAACCGGCAGGTGCTCGAGCGCATCGCGGCGGAGGAGAAGGCCCACGCCGAGATTTGGAAGACGTATACTGGGGAGGACGTCAAGCCCTCCAAGGCCAAGATATTCTGGTACACCATGATCAGCCGGATCTTTGGGTTCACCTTTGCCCTCAAGCTCATGGAGAACGGCGAGGACAACGCCCAGGTGGTCTATGACAGGATCGCCGCCGAAGTGCCTGAGGCCGAGCAGATATCCGCCGATGAGAAGGCCCATGAGGCCGCGCTGCTGGACATGCTGGATGAGGAGAAGCTGCGGTATGTGGGCTCCATGGTGCTGGGCCTCAATGATGCGCTGGTGGAACTGACGGGAACCTTGGCCGGCCTGACCTTTGCGCTGCAGGATACCACTCTGATCGCTCTGTCCGGCCTCATTACGGGAATCTCCGCTACCTTCTCCATGGCCAGCTCAGAGTTCCTCTCCGCCCGGTCGGAGGGACGGAAGGACGCGCTCAAGTCCTGTGTATACACGGGTATCGCCTACCTCGTTACTGTGGCGTTGCTCGTCCTGCCCTATCTGCTCTTTGACGCTGCCCACTATGCTTACGCCCTGGGCGCCATGATCCTGATCGTCGTGGCGATCATTGCGGGATTCAACTACTATATCTCCGTAGCCAAGGGGCTGAGCTTCAAGAAGCGCTTTGGAGAGATGGCCTCCATCAGCCTGGGCGTAGCGGTGCTCTCCTTTGTGGTGGGCCTGCTGGTCAAGCAGTTCCTGGGCGTGGACGTCTGATGACGAAGGAAGTGGGATACCATGCAGCTGTTTGATACCCATACCCACCTGCTGGACGGCCGCTTCGACGGGGACCGGGAGGAGCTGATTGCCTCCCTGCCCGAAAAAGGCGTGCTGGGAGTGATCGACTGTGCCTGTACGGAGGAGGACTGGGACCGGGAGAGGTCTCTTTCGGACGAGTTCCCATTTGTCTACTACGCCCTGGGCGTCCACTGCCACAATGCCCTGGAGGCCGCGCAGGGCTGGCTCTCCCGGCTGGAGGAGGCGGTGCTGGCGGATTCCAAGTGCGTGGCTGTCGGTGAGATCGGTCTGGATTACCACTACGATTTTGCCCCGCGGGAACTGCAAAAGGAGATACTGCGGGCCCAGCTGGAACTGGCCGTCCGTCTGGACAAGCCGGTCATTCTCCACGACCGGGAGGCCCACGCGGATATGCTGGAGGCCCTGCTTCCTTTTGCGGGCAGGCTGCGGGGGGTGCTCCACTGCTATAGCGGCAGCGCCGAAATGATCCGGCAATACGCCCCCCTGGATCTGTATTTTGGGGTGGGGGGCTCTCTGACTTTCAAAACGGCGGAGAAGACCCGGGCGGCGGCCAGGGCCATGCCCCTTGACCGCATCCTGCTGGAGACAGACTGTCCCTATCTGGCCCCTGTTCCCCATCGGGGGGAGCGCAACGATCCCACCCTTACGCGCCTGCCCTGCGAGATGCTGGCGGAACTGCGGGGCGTCTCCCCCGGGGAGATGGCGGGGATCGCCTATGAGAACGCCAGGCGGCTATTCGGAGTGTAAAAAAGGATGTGAAGCAGTCAGAAGAGACCGTGGCTAACTTACCCACAATTTTTTCTGCCGGGCATTCAAATCCGCAGAAAAATTCGGAACCACGAGGATTCATGGCTCCCACAGACCTTCAGACGGCCCCCCTATGAGGAGGGCCGTCTGTTTTTCCGGGTTCGGACCCATGGAAAGGGGCGGCCTCTGCGCCGCCGGCGCGGATGTGACGGCTTGCCGCCCGGTGTTTTGCCCCGCTCCCAATGGGTCCCTCTGTGCCTTGGGGACCGCGTCTCGCGCCGGTTCGCGGCAACTTCAGGACGCGGGCATGCCGCCCGGTTCCACAACAAATAACCATTCATGCCGAAAGCGGCTGAATCATCCCTTTAAGGCGTGCCGCCCCTTGCCCGCTGGGCCGGGGCAACAGGGGCTCCAGCCAGCCAGGGGGTCTTTTTAATGAAATCTACAAAAAGGCGCAGGGATTTCTCTTGACTATCCCCTAGGAGGATGGTTTATGATTTCACAAAGGGGTTGAGGCTGTGCTCATCAATGAGGTGACCAAACAGACCGGGCTGACGCGAAAGGCCGTGTATTTCTATGTGGAGCAGGGCTTTGTCCGTCCTGTTGTGCTGGAGCCCAGCGGGTACCGGGACTACTCGAAGGAGGATGTGCAGCGGCTGAGGCTGATCGGAAGGCTGCGGGCGCTTGACCTGTCCATCGCCGAGATACGCTCTCTGCTGGAAACTGGGGGCAGGCTGGATATTCCTCTGCACCGCGTTCTCGAGGCCAAGGAGGAGGAGCTCAGGCGGGCGCTGACCGCCGTGTACCAGCTCCGGAACGTGCTCGACCGGATGCCTCCCAACACAAAGCTGTCGGAGTTCTCCGAGCTGCTGCTGCGCATGGACCTGGAAAAACCCCACAGTTTTGAGCTGATGCCGGAGGAGAACCAAACCGCGCGTAAGACCACCCTTCTTCTGTGGGAGGCGGCGCTTGATGTGGAGCAGGAGGGCGTGGTAGGCAGGCTCTGGCCCAGGCTGGTGGAGGAGATGCGAAAAAACCAGAGGGGGATGGAGTCCTATGAGGCCTACTATTCCCGCTTTGACGACGCCCAGCTCGAAAAGGATTACTGGGGACGCCGGGGACGGGTCACAGGCCTCTCCGCCTGCCCGCCCGAGCGTTACGGGGAGGTGGCTGCGGAGCAGGAAAACCAGCTCAGATTCCTGGCGGGGAACGGGGCGCTCCAGGAGGCGTGGCGGAACATTTACCACACGGTGACGCTGCCGCTGCTCAGGTTCTCCGCCCCCATGAACGACATGGTGCAGGCATACAACCCGGTGTTTGCGGGCTACAGCCGCACGCTGGCCGGGGCCTACCAGCTCATCGCCTCCTGGCTGGAGGAACCGGAGGGCCGGGCTATTCGGGAGACGCTGCGCGCCAGGCTGGGGGAGTGCATGCCGGAGAGGTTTGAACAGCTGGTCTCCATGCTGGATTACTACTGTTACTCCCTCTTTTGCGTTATTTTACCGGAAGAGATGCAAGAATTATCCAGGTTTGAGCCCCGGGAATGGGGCTCATGCTAGAACATATAAGGAACAGACAGGAAGAAGGAAAGAGGAGGAAACGACAGTATGAAAAAGGTTTTATCCCTGCTGCTGGCCGGCTGCATGCTCTTTGCGGCGGCCTGTACGGCGCCCGTTCCGGACCAGACCCAGACCCCTGCCCCTGAGGTTACGAACAAGCCCGCCCCCGAACCGTCCCAGATCCCCCAGGAGGAGATCGATGTGCTGGTGGTGGGCGGCGGCGGCTCCGGCCTTGCCGCGGCGATTGCCGCCCAGGAGGGCGGCGCCTCCGTCACTGTGCTGGAGGCCAGCGAGATGTGCATGGGCTCCACCGGCTATTCCGGCGGGGGCATTGGCGGCGCGGGAACCTATCTTCAGAAGGAGTATGGCATTGAGGACAGCGTGGACAACTGGCTGGCCCTCTGGAAAGAGCGCAACGGCGAGGATGGGCAGTACCCGGACTATGACCGGGTCAAAACTCTCATTGAGGAGGGCAACAGGACCATCCAGTGGCTCCATGACTACACCTCCTACCAGTACCGCAAGCCTGAGGGCTTCGGCGTGGACCCTGTGGAGCGGCTCCACTTCCCCGTGGAGGGGGGCGGCGCGGCTCTCATGAGCCACCTCTCCGCTTTTGCACAGGACAAGATGACCATTCTCTTCTCCCACAGGGGCGTCAAGCTCATCCTGGAGGATGGCAGGGTCGCCGGCGTTGTGGCCGAGACTCCCGAGGGCGAGAAGGAGTTCAGAGCCAAGAAGGTGATCCTGGCCACCGGCGGCTTTGCCCGCAACCAGGAGCTCCTCGACCGCTTCATTCCAGACTCCAACTTCAAGGCGGATGTCAGCGTCGCCTATCCCTACTCCAACGGCGACGGCATCCTGATGGCAGAGGAGGCGGGGGCCGCCCTTTATGAGAACCCCTGGGTCAACGGCCTCAAAGCCGCCTCCAAGGTGGCGGACCTGGGCGCCTACACCTGGGATTACTCCAAGATCTATGTGGATAAGACGGGCAAGCGCTTCGTTGACGAGTTCTGCCACTATGCCATCTTCACAAATCTGGTGGAGGAACGGGGCGTGGTATTCCTGCTGGCCGATTCCAGCGACGAGAAGCTGGTGCAGGCGATGGAGGCCAACCTGAGCGGCGGCGAGGTCTTCAAGGGTGAAACCATAGAGGAATTGGCTGAGAACATGGGCATCGACCCAGTCGTCCTGGCTGAGACTGTGAAAGTCTACAACGAGGGATGCGCCAAGGGAGAGGATGAGTTCGGCAAGCCGGCCGCGCTTCTGGCCCCCCTGCAGACCGGTCCTTTCTATGCCGCCTCCTACTACGCCCAGACCATGGGCACCTTTGGCGGCGTCAAGACCGACGATACCTACCGCGTCCTTAAAGAGGACGGTTCCCTGATCGAGAACCTGTATGCCGTGGGCGAGTGTTCCAACCGCTTCGCCTACAATAACGTGTATATGTCGGGCAGCGCTGTCATGCTGGCGCTGACAACAGGCCGCATCGCAGGCGCGGACGCCGCGAAGTAGCGGAGACGGCCCAGGGGGATAAAGCCCCCTGGGAACCCCAAACTTTTTTGCGGGCGCACGCGCCTGCTGGAAGAAAAGACCCAGGAACCTTCATTCCACTCCCCAGGAATGAGAAAGCGCCGGATTGATCCGGCGCTTTTGCGTTGCATGGAACCTGTATAAAATGCGGGCTGGACAGATTTTAATCGACATAACAGCGTTGCAAAACACCGCGTCCGGAAGGGGCGTAGAAGTTTCCGGCCTGCCCGCTAGTTCCCGCTGGGGAAGAAGGGACGGAGCACACCGGCTACGGCAAAGGCGGGCATGGTCTGCAAGATGATGCGCCCGGGGCCGGTGATCACAGTGTTGAAGAAACCCTCGCCCCCGAAGAATTTATTTTTGAGGCCGGGGACGGTGGTGATGTCCATGGTGCAGCTCTCGTCCATGGCGGCGAGATAGCCCGTGTCCACAATGATGGACTGACCCGCCTCCAGGGTGTATTCCATGGCTGTGCCGTCGATCTCCAGGAAGGCCGTTCCGATGCCGGACAGCCGCTGCATGATGAAGCCCTCGCCTCCGAAGAATCCGCCGCCCAGCTTTTTCTGGAAGTGGAGCGAGAGTTCGACGCCCGACTCCGCCGCCAGGAAAGCGGACTTCTGGCAGATGATGGAGGAGCCCGGCGCGATGTCAAAGGCCCGGATGGAGCCGGGGAAGCTGGAGGCGAAAGCGATCATTCCCGGGCCCCCCTGGGCGGTATAGCGGTTCTGGAAGAAGGAGTCCCCGGAGAACATGCGGCCGAATGCTTTGCCAATGCCGCCGGTTGCGGTGTCCATCTGCATGTTGGGGGACATCCAGCTCATGGAGCCCCGCTCGGTGATCATGGTTTCGCCCGCCTCCATTTGGCAGATGACGACGGGAAGGGGAGTCCCCTCAATAGAATAACGCATAGATAATACCTCCTCATATTTGTTCCCACGACGGACGGGGGGCGGAGCGCCCCACAGGGACGGCGGGCTTTCACAGCTTGCCGAAAACTGGGATGGGGGGCCTTCCCCAGGGGCTTCGCCGGAATGCCGGGCGGGGGCGGCCGTGAAAACTGTGTTTGCCCTAGCCTGAGCAATGAAAGCCGAACCAGGGTTTACAGAGCCATAGAGCACGCCGCAGCAGCGTCATCGTCTGTCGGAATCCGACCAGGATTCCTCCCTCCTCTTTCTTGCTCTGCCATCCTCTATGGCTTTGCAAACTCCAAAGGATCGAATCTTATTTCATTGCTCAGGCTAGCCGCAGAGGGCGCAAATGATTTCATCTTCAGCATAAGGGGAGCGAGGAAGAATTGAAAGGGGGATTTTGTAAACTTTTATCCATTATAACGGGCCTGGGAGGAGACAGGAGCGGGCTTTTTTAATGTTCTCCCCGGCCGTTTCCTCAGCGCAGCTTGGACAGGGAGGCGTCTGTGGCCCAGGAGTCGGTGGAGTAGAGCAGCAGCACCTCGGTGATACCGTTCTGCCCGGCGTATACGCTGGGGGCCAGGTTGAAGTAGCGCAGGTCGAGCAGGTGTACCTCTGCATAGTCGTCCGCCAGGAAGGGGGCGAAGCAGTGGCCGTAGGAGTCGCGCACCACCAGCAGCTTGCCCGAGGCGGCGGGGTCGTTATTTTTGAGGATGGTGGCGGCGTGATTGCCATCTATAAAATAAGGATATTGATCCTTGCCCTCCAGGTATTCGGGAAAATACAGGGAGTCCGCCGTTTTAGCGTCGTCCAGGAAGGAGATGGAGTGCTGTCCGCCCGGTTTTTCATAGACAGCGATCTCGTCCTTTTGCTGCCCCCAGAGCTGGTTTTTGGAGTACAGCGTACCCAGGAAATTGCTGCTCACTACGGTTTTTTCGTATTCGGAGAGGACTGGGGGCGCGGCGCCCTGGGCCTCCCGCAGGGCGGCGTAGGCATAATACGCCCCCAGCATGGTCCAGTGATGGTCGGTGCGGAAATAGATGGGCTCATCGCCATGGGCTTTGAGGGCGGCGGTGGGGTCGAGGAAGAGCGTGCCGTTTCTGCCCGCGTCCCGTACGGCCTGGGAGATCGCCTCCATGACCAGGCCCTCGTCGTAGCCCCAGGCGCCGCTGGGCAGGTATTGGGTCAGCACATGGGCGGAGGTGGGAGCGGCGAGGATGGATACAGGCAGCTCAGTTTTGCCCAGGAAGGAGGTCAGGGCGGCGAGGTTCTTTTGGAACTGCTCCCCTGGCTCCTGGAATTTTTGCAGCAGATAGCCGGATTTGCCGTAGTAGACAGAGTTGTTGCTCAATTTGCCCATGGCCCGCTGGGCCTCGGCCTTGAGCTGCACCCAGCCGTCCCGGCCGGGGAACTGGTCGGAGACGTAGGTCTCAAACTCCTTCATGAACTTGCCGGAGAACACGGTGGAGAGAGTGAATGCCGGGAATTTTGCCAGATAGCGGTTTTCATTCTCGGAGAAGGAGCGGTCGGGCAGGAGCAGGGCGGCGAGAACGCCGAGAAGGATCAGGGCGGAGAACAGGACCGTCAGAATCACGGCCCGCGCCCTTGCGGTCATTTTCATGGGAAAAACCTCCTGGGGCATTGTATGGGCGGATGCTGGAGACCGGAGGGGTTCCGGCTCAGAAACGGAAGTAGAGGAAGGGGTTGTAGGAGGCGTCCACCAGGAACGCCACGCTCAGGATGAGCAGCAGGAGCAGGGCGGCTGCCTCCACCAGGAACCAGAGGGGCCTGTCCTCCCGGGCCAGCACATAGGAGGAGAGCTTCTGCCCCGCGGGGAGGGAGCACAGCGCCATGACAAGCAGCAGGGGCCAGTTTTCCAGGAGGAGGGAGAGGCCCTGGCCGTCCGCGAGGCCGCCGCTGCCGAAGAGCGCGCCGAAGTAGGCGAAGACCCGTCCCATGTCCTCAAAGGAGAAGAGAACCCAGCCGAAGAGCACGGCCAGCACGGTGTAGAAATGGGAGAAGAAGGCGGGCAGTTTTTGCAGCCTCTCCCCCAGATAGAACCGCTCCAGGATGATGAGCAGGCCGAAGTACAGCCCCCAGAGGATGAAGTTCCAGCTCGCCCCGTGCCATGCACCGGTGAGCAGCCATACGATCAGGAGGTTCCGTACCAGCTTGAACCTGCCCACCCGGTTGCCCCCCAGAGGGATATAGACATATTCCTTGAACCATCCTCCCAGAGTCATGTGCCAGCGCCGCCAGAATTCCGAGACGGACCGGGAAGGGAAGGGGGGGCCGAAACTTTCGGGGAAG
>JAHZEH010000019.1:0-4687 GCA_019421925.1 Clostridia bacterium | reverse complement strand
TTTTGGTGATATAGGGGAAGTTGAAACGGGGAAGGAACGCAAAGCCCAGCATCCGGCCCAGGCCGATGGCCATGTCGGAGTAGCCGGAGAAGTCGAAATAGATCTGGAAAAAGAAACAGAAGATGCCCACCCAGGCGGTCAGCGCGGAGACGCCGGGCAGGGAGGAGGCGGTAACAGATTCCCAGGCCGCGCCGGCGGCGTTGGCCAGCAGCACCTTCTTGCCCAGGCCGCACAGAAACCGCCGTATGCCTTTGGCGAAGCCGTCCATGGTCTCCACCCGGTGGTCGAGGGCCTCGGCCACGTCCACGTAGCGTACGATGGGCCCGGCGATAAGCTGGGGGTACATGGCCACATACGCGCCGAAGGAGAGGATGTTGTTTTGCACTTTGGCCCTGCCCCGGAAGACGTCGATGGTATAGCTCATAGTCTGGAAGGTATAAAAGGAGATGCCGATGGGGAGCGCGAGGCCGGGGACCGGGATGGCTGTGCCCAGGAGGGCGTTGACGTTGCCCACCAGGAACCCGGCGTATTTGAAAAAGCCCAGCATGCCCAGGTTGATGCAGACGGACAGGATGAGCCAGGCCCTGGCCCTGTTCCGGTTGAACTCCCGGTACCTGCCCACCTTTCTGCCGCAGACGTAGTCCAGGGCGGTGGAGAAGAGCATGAGGACCACATAGACCGGCTCCCCCCAGGCATAGAAGACCAGGCTGATGAGGAAAAGCAGGGCGTTGCGCCATTTTCGGGGGGCGAGGAAATACAGCCCCATGGCGGCGGGCAGGAAAGCAAATAAAAAGGTGAGGCTGGAGAAAACCAAGTTGAAAAGCCCTCCGTCGTTGGATGTTAAGGTTTCCGGATGCGGCACAGAGCGGGTTGGCAGGGGGACGCGCCGCTCTATGCGGCCCCCTGCGGCCGGCAGCGGGAAATCCCCTCAGCTGCACGCGCGGAAATGGGGTTTCAGGGGGCCGCGCCGGCGGGGGAGGGGCGCTTTGCTCTGAAAATGCCCCTCTTAAAGACGCGCCCCGTTCCAATTTGTTCCACATCTCTCCCTGTTATTCCTGTTCCCGGCCCTGGCCTGAGAGATGAAAGCCGAACCACGGTTTGCAGAGCCATAGAGCACGCCGCCGCAGCGTCATCGTCTGCCGGAATCCGGCCAGGACGCCTCTCCCCTCTTCCCTGCTCTGCCATCCTCTATGGCTTTGCAAACGCCAAAGGATCGAAACGGCCCGAATTGGATGGGCCTCAAGGCCGGGAACCGCGCGGCATAGCGGTTCTATGCCAAGGGACGAGAACGAAGAAGCAGGCCTATTCAGGCCCTTTCTACGGCTTCAGATTTCATTGCTCAGGCTGGGGGGAGTTGCCGGGCGAAGGCGCATCGTATATAATAAAAAAACAGCTGTATGCGGCGGCGCGGGCTGCGCCGGGCGCTGTTCAGGCATACGGCGGCGGACGGAGGAAAAACATGTCGTTTCGATATTGCCCGCTGTACTCCGGCAGCAGCGGGAACGCGGCGTTGCTCAGCACCGGGCGCATCAGTCTTCTGGTGGACGCGGGGCTGACGGGCAAGGCCATTGTCGCCGGACTGAAGGAGGCGCGCTGCCTCCCGGAATCCCTCTCAGGCATTCTCATCACCCATGAGCACAGCGACCATATCAAGGGCGCAGGGGTGCTCTCCCGCAAATACGACCTGCCCATCTATGCCAACGCCCCCACCTGGGAGGCGATGGAGAGGCAGATTGGGGCGGTGGCGCCCCGCAACGTGCGTATTTTTGAGACGGGCCATGAGTTTATTTTGGGGGATATTGCTATCATGCCTTATTCGATCCCCCATGATGCGGCCGAACCGGTGGGATATTCCTTCTTTCACAGGGGCTGCAAGGTCTCCCAGATGACCGACCTGGGGCATATCACGGCGGAGGTGCTGCAAAACGTGGCGGAATCCGACCTGCTTCTGCTCGAGTCCAACCATGACGTGGACATGCTGCGCGCGGGCCCCTATCCCTACGCCCTCAAGCAGCGGATTCTCTCGGGCAAGGGCCATCTCTCCAACGACACGGCGGGGGAGGCCTGCGTCCGGCTGATGAGGCTGGGGGTGCGCCGTTTTATTCTGGGGCATCTGAGCGGGGAGAACAATCTGGAGCCCCTGGCCTACAGCACGGTCGCCCAGGCCATTGCGGATGCGGGCGCCCGGATCGGGGCCGACGCCGATTTGTACCTGGCCCACCGGGACAGACCCACGGCCGTATTTGAACTGTAGCGGACAGGAGGAGAAAAATTGCTGACGGTGCGTATCCTCTGCGTGGGAAAGATGAAGGAAAAATTCTATGCGCAGGGGTGCGCCGAGTATATCAAACGCCTCTCCCGCATGGCCAAGGTGGAGATTGTGGAGGTGGAGGACGAGCGGGCCCCGGAGAAGCTGTCCGCCGCCCAGATGGACGCCGTCAAGCGGGCGGAGGGGGCGCGGCTGCTCTCCCGCGTCGGGGCGGAGGACTATGTGATCGCCCTGGCGATCGAGGGGACTCAGTGCTCCAGCGAGCAGTTCGCCGCAAAAATCCAGGGCGTCATGAACGGGGGAAGCAGCAAAATCGCCTTTGTCATCGGCGGCTCCCTGGGGCTGGCTCCCGAGGTGCTGGATAGAGCCCAGGAGAAGCTCAGCTTTTCTAGGTTTACCTTCTGTCACCAGCTCATGCGGGTCATCCTTCTGGAGCAGGTCTACCGGGGGATGAAAATCCTTGCGGGGGAGCCGTATCATAAGTGAGGGGGCCGGGAAAATGCCGGCGCATTTTCCCGGGTTCTGCATTCCCCGCCTGTCACCCGCTGCGCGGGCTCCCGGGCGGCGGGGAATAGAGGAATGCAACCTACGGTTGCTCCTCGCGGCGTACGCGCCGCCGCTGCGGATTGAGGTCAGGGGGCTGCGGCCCCCTGACGACCCCCTTAGGGTGGGGGACTATGTCCCCCTTGCCCCCCTATAGCGGGGGCTTGGCCCCCGCGCCCCCTGGGCGGGAGTTTGGGGGCGGAGACCTCAAGTCATTGTATCGAAGGAGATAAAAGCCATGAACCCCTTTGAGAACCTGCCTCCCCAGAGCGGAGAGGAGCTGGCCCGGCAGAAAAAAGTGCTGGATTATCTGGACAAGCTGGGCATTCAATACGACTATTACCGCCATCCTCCCGCCCAGAGCATGGAGGACTGCGACGCTTTTGACCGGGCCCTGTCCATCTCGGGGACCCACTGCAAAAACCTCTTTTTGTGCAACCGGCAAAAGACGGTGTTCTATCTGTTGGTTGTGGCGGGGGATAAACCCTTCCGCACGGCGGAGATGTCCCGCCAGCTGGGCGTCTCCCGCCTGAGCTTTGCCGATGCCGGCCACCTTTTGCAGTACCTGGGCTGCGCGCCCGGTTCCATCGGCCCCCTGGGGCTGGTATGCGACGAGGGCCATGTGGTCAACCTTCTGCTGGACGAAGACCTCAGGGAGACCGAGACCCTTCTGCTGCATCCCAATGTCAACACCTCCTCCGTGCGCATGCGCACCGGGGATTTTTTCCAAGTATTCCTCAAGGCGTGCGGCCACAGCCCGCGCTTTGTGCACCTTTCCAACGCTGAATCTATGTAATGGGGGAAACACCATGAAAAAAGCATTCGTAACCGTAACCGGCGACGACAAAGTGGGTATTATCGCGAGCGTGGCCGTCAAGCTGGCCTCCTACAACACCAACATCTTTGACATCACCCAGACCGTTATGAAGGACGACGTGTTCGTCATGATCGCCCTGGTTGACATGGAGGCGGCGAACGTCCCCTTCCATGAGATGAAAGAGGGCCTGGCCCAGCTGGGCGAGGAGATGGGCCTGTCCATCCGCATCCAGCGGGAGGATATTTTCAGCGCGATGCACAAGGTCTGATCCGGGCCGGGAAGAGGGAAAGCAATGATCAATCAGTATGAAATTATGGAAACCATCCGCATGATCGAGGAGGAGAAGCTGGATATCCGCACCATCACCATGGGCATCTCCCTGCTCGACTGCGCGGCGTCCAGCATGGGGACGCTGTGTGAGCGTATCTATGACAAGATCTGCAAACGGGCGGCCAGCCTGGTGCGCACGGGCGAGAGCATCGAGGATGAGTATGGCATCCCCATCGTCAACAAGCGCATCTCCGTGACCCCCATCGCCCTGGTGGCGGCGGCCACAGGGGCGTCCGACTACACCCCTATCGCCCGGGCGATGGACCGGGCGGCCAAGGAGGTGGGCGTCAACTTTATCGGCGGCTTTTCCGCCCTGGTGCATAAAGGCTATACCGACAGCGACCGCGCCCTCATCTCCTCCATCCCCCAGGCTCTGAGCGAGACAGGGTTGGTGTGCTCCTCGGTCAACGTGGCGACCACCAAAGCCGGCATCAACATGGATGCGGTGGCCCAGATGGGCGGGGTGGTCAAAAAGGCTGCCGAGCTGACCGCCGGGGACGACGGCCTGGGCGCAGCCAAGCTGGTGGTGTTCGCCAACGCCGTGGAGGATAACCCCTTCATGGCGGGGGCCTTCCACGGCGTGGGCGAGCCTGAGTGCGTCATCAACGTGGGCGTGTCCGGTCCGGGCGTGGTCAAGGCCGCGCTGGAAAACGTCAAGGGCCAGCCCTTTGACGTGGTGGCCGAGACCATCAAAAAGACCGCCTTCCGCATCACCCGCATGGGCCAGC
>JAHZEH010000191.1 GCA_019421925.1 Clostridia bacterium | reverse complement strand
CACCTCCAATAAGGAGGTGCTGGCCAAGAATTGGCCCGACTTTGAGCGGGCCGCCAAGGAGACCGGCGCGGGTCTGTATTTTGAGGCTACGGCGGGCGGCGGTATCCCAATCATCCGCACTCTGATCGACGGGATGCAGGCCAATGAGATCAGCCTGCTCATGGGTATCATCAACGGCACCACAAATTACATCCTCACCAAGATGACGGAGGAGGGCCAGGATTATGCCAAGGTCCTCAGGGAGGCCCAGGAGCTGGGCTATGCCGAGGCCAATCCCGAGGCCGACGTGGAGGCGTGGGACTGCGTGTACAAATTCTCCATCCTGGCCTCCATCGCCTTCCATGCCCGCGTCAATATTGACGCCATCTACCGCGAGGGCATCACCAAGGTGTCGGCGGAGGATATCGCCATCGCCAGGGAGCTGGGCTATGTCATCAAACTGCTCGCCATCGGCAAGAAGTCGGAGGGCAACCTGGAGGTGCGCGTTCACCCCACGATGCTGCCCAAGAACCACCCCCTCGCCTCGGTGCGCGGCGTGTTCAACGCGGTGTATATGGAGGGCAGCGCCGTGGGCGACGTGATGCTCTACGGTCGGGGCGCGGGCGAGATGCCCACGGCCAGCGCGGTGGTTTCGGATATCATCTATGCCAGCAAGACGGACCGGCATGGCTACATGACCTTTGTCAATGAGTTTGACGCGCCCCAGTGGCTGGTGCATCAGAAGGACTGGCTCTCCGCTTACTTCATCCGCCTGACAGTGGCGGACGAGATCGGCGTGCTGTGCAACATCACCGGCGTGTTTGCCCGCAACAACGTCTCCATCCACTCGGTCATGCAGCACAATGAGAACGCGGCCGAGGGAACCGTCAACCTGGTCTTTATTACGGACTCTGCGCGCGAGCTTTCTTTGCAGGGCGCGCTGAACGATCTTCACACGCTCCCCTGCGTGCGCAGCGTGGACAGCGTCATGCGTGTAGAGGGTTAAGCACATCTATAAAATAAAGGAGAGATTATTATGGTTGTAAGGCAGAATGAGTACAGGCGTGAACTTCGTGAACATATGCGTGGCGGCGAGGGCACCGTGGAGATGCTGCATTTCGTGTCTGAAAAGCCCAAGAACTGCCGCGTCATGGCTGTCATGGAATTTGACGAGGGCGATTCCATCGGCGATCATCAGCATTCCGGCGAGACCGAGCTCTATTATATTCTCCAGGGCGAAGCCACTGTCACCGACGGCGGCGAGAAGGTTGTCGTGGGCGTGGGCGACTCCGTCCTGACCGGCAATGGCGCCACCCACAGCATTCAGAACACCGGCAAGGGCATGCTGCGAGTCCTTGCAGTTGTTATTCAGGAATAATTATAATTTGACCGTATTCCCGAGCGGACGCCGTTTCAAAAGCGGCGTCCGCTTTTTCTATGCAAAAAGCCGGGTCAGCTTTATGCTGCACCCGGCCTTTGAGAGCGCCAAAGGGGCTCAATAGAAGGAGTTGCGGAAGTCCTCCAGCTCAAAGGGCTGGTATTCAACGCTGCCCCCCTCGTCGCCCAGGACGGATTCGACCTCATAGAGAACGTCCTCCAGGGTCTGAATGTATGAGAAGGGGGCGTTGATGGGGATGGAGATCAGCGTCTCGTTGTTGATCAGGGGCACATAGCCCTGGAAAGGATTAACAAAGAAACGGTAGGCGCTGTGCTTGCCCACCGGGGAATCCACCAGGAAAAAGAGATAGGTTCCCTCCTCCTCGAGGGGAGGGAGATCGTTGTATGTATAGGTGGGCTGCTCCGAGGTGGAGTCATTGATGGTTCCGGTGAGCATATTGTCCGAGAGCAGGACAGTGATGTCGCTCTGGGGCAGTTCCCCTTTGAGCATCATGTTGGGGTAAATGGTGATGGCCGTCGTTTCAGCGGTCACGATCTCCTGTAAACCCGATTCCCGCACATAGAAGGTGTAATCCTTCTCCTGTTCAATGGTGCGCACTGTGCCGGTCAGGATGAGGCTGGAATTGCTGATGAGCTGATCCAGTTCCCGGTAATAGGTGAAATAGGCGGGGATATAGACATAGCGCTGCATCTTCTGGATATCCGCCACGGCGCGGGAGTAGGGGGCGGAAACCTTTTCATGGGCGGGCTGCAGCAACTCGCCGGTGTAAACAATCAGGCCCGCGCCGTCCACCAGAGCGGTATACCCATCCTCCCCGAGCAGCAGGAAAAAGAGGTAACTCTCGCCGGGGGTGGGCTGGGCGTCCTGGGGGAGCGCAATGGAGAGGGAGGATGTGGGGGCCTGTCCTTCCAGGGTGGTCAGGACGGAGATCTGGGCACGGCCCTCTGAGACCTCCGACACCTGACCGGTGACGATCAGATCGCTCTGGGGATACAGATCGCGCAGTGTGGCGCCAAAGTCGTATTCTGTGGGCTCCTGGGATTCCGCGGGAATCAATTCCCCCAGAATCTCATAGCTCTGGGCGGGGGAGGAGCAGGCGCTGAACAAGCCTGCGCAGAGCAGCGCGGCGCTGCATGCGCACGCGGCAAAACGCTGGAATGCCAAAGAACCAACTCCTTTCAACAATAAACTGCCGCTGCAGACAGGGGCTGCGCTTTGTCACATTTCCCGGCGGCCCTGCAGCGCCTTGGAGAGCGTCACCTCGTCGATATATTCCAGATTGCCCCCGATGGGGACCCCGTGAGCGATGCGTGTAACTTTGACGCCCAGGGGCTTGAGCAGGCGGGAAATATAGGAGGCGGTGGCCTCCCCCTCAATGTCCGGATTGGTGGCGAGTATGACCTCATGCACCTGCTCCGGTTTAATTCGGTCGAGAAGCTCCTGGATGCGGATGTCCTGGGGACCGACGCCGTCCATGGGGGAGAGGATGCCGTGCAGTACGTGGTAACGGCCCCGATAATCCCGGGTACGCTCCATCGCCATAATGTCGCGGGGATCGCGTACTACGCACAGCACCTCGCTGGTGCGCTGGCGGTCGGCGCAGATCTCGCAGATATCACTCTCGGTGAAGTTGCCGCAGATGCTGCAGTAGTGGATGCGGGCCTTGGCTTCCGTCATGGCGGCGGCAAAGGAGGCCACCTCCTCCTCGGGCAGGTCAATGATATGGAAAGCAAGTCTCTGGGCGGACTTGGAGCCGATACCCGGAAGACGTGAGAACTGGGCGGCCAGGAGCGCGATGGGTTCGAGAAGCTCGCTCATGACTTAGAATCCCAGGTTCATGCCGCCGGTGAGTTTTCCCATCTCACCCGAGACGGTCTCGTCGGCAATGCGGAGCGCCTCGTTGACGGCAGCCACCACCAGATCCTGAAGCATCTCCACGTCATCCGGGTCCACAGCCGCAGGGGCGATTTCGACGGCCTTGAGCTGCTTGCCGCCTGTGACGATGGCTTTGACGGCCCCGCCGCCCGCAGACGCTTCAAATTCCCGCTGCCCCAGCTCCTCTTGGAGACGGGCCATGTCGGCCTGCATTTTCTGGGCCTGCTTTACCAACTGATTGATGTTTGCGCCGCCTCCGCGGGGCATGTTGAATCCACCTTTTGCCATAAGAGATACCTCCAAATAATAATATTATGAATTGGGCGCGGGGGAGTCCTCGTCCACGTAGTCCTTGCCGAAGAGCTCCTCCACCACGTTCAAAAACTGGTTCGCGGGCGGAGGCTGGGCACCCTCGGGTTCAAAGCTGAATTGGACCCCGGGGAATTTTTCCGCCGCGAGCCTGCCGCAATTCTCCTGAGTGTCGGAGAGGCGGGGGAGCATGCTTTTGAACTTGGCAGGGACGAGGAAGGAGAAGCGGCCGCCCTCAAAGCGGTGCTTCCAAAGCCCCACGAGAGCGGATACATTGGGGCTCATGCCCGCGAGGAAGGCGGTGCGCAGGGCATCGCCGCTCACTGAAGCAGCCTCAGGGGCTGGAGATACGCCGGCCTTCTGGGAGACGGGTTCTCCGGGGGGAGCCGCATCGGGCGGGGGGGCCTCCTCCCAGGGGGGGAGGTCCTCCGCTTCCGTTTTGACGGGGGGAGTGGGATGGGCGGAATGGGGGACGGCGATTCCACCCCCATTTTTTAATGTATTCTCCAGAGAAGCGATACGGTCCATCAAAGATTCCAAACTGCTCTCGTCCTGAGGACGGCAGATGCGGATGAGGGCGGCCTCAGCCAGCACACGGGGCTGGGAGAGCTGCTTGATATCCGCCTGGGCTGCGCAGAGGAGGTCGATGGCGCGCAGGCAGCGCTCCAGCGGACAGGAGGCGGCCTGCGCTCTGTAGCGCGCATAGGCCTCCTGGGTGCAGTCCAGCAGGGCGCTGGCGTCGCCGCAGGCGCAGATCAGCATCAAGGAACGGAAATGGTTGCAGAGGTCCCGCAGGAAGATGCCCAGGTCCCGGCCGTTGTGCAGAACCTGATCCAGCTGGAGAAGGATGCCCTGAGCGTCGCCGGCAATGAGGCATTGAGCGCTATCGAACAGGAAACTTTGATCCATACTGCCCAGCACATAGAGAACCTGCTGAGCTGTGACTTCATTGCCGCAAAAAGCGATGCACTGGTCGGCCAGGGAGAGCGCGTCACGCATGCCGCCCTCGGCGGCGCGGGCGATGGCGTGCAGCCCCTCCTCCTCAAAATGGGCGCCCGCGTCGGCGAGCACCTCCCGAAGCCTTTCCACGATATCCTCTACGGAGATG
>JAHZEH010000190.1 GCA_019421925.1 Clostridia bacterium | reverse complement strand
GTTCTCCACCGTATAGCTGATCTTTGCATAGACGCCGCTGGCCAGCTCAAACTTCGGGGTGACGTTGAGCGTGACGGAACCCAGCGTGACGGGTTTGGCCGTGTTGTTTGCCAGGGACTTGAGCTTGGTTTCGGTTCCGGTGTTCCCAGAGAGCCGGATACGTGTTTCATAGCCGGAATCGGATGTAAAAGATGAGGCGCCGTAGACGGTCTGCAGCCAAGCTGTATCGGAGGAATTCAGTCTGCCCATGACGTTGAAGGAGTCGTCAGCTTGCCCCGTGCTGATACCAATGATATCGCCTGTACCGCCGCCCGCGGCAATAGAGGCCGAGGCATGGGCTGTGACGCCGGGCAGAGTCCACAGAAGAAGCGTGGCCAGCGCGAGGGACAAAGCCGCCCTGAGTGTTTTGCGAAACTGAATCGTCTGCATGAAAACCTCCGAAAACCTCAAAAATTATGTATTTATTCAAGTATATCATAAACAGGAAAAATAGAAAGTATTTTGATGAAATATTACAGAAGCACTGTTCAATTGATTCAAAAAGGAGAACAGAAAGGGAGGAGCAGCGGCGGGGGAAGGGCATGAATCCCCCACCGGGCGCATAAAGTGCAGGGGGTGCATTTGCATGAAAGTACTGGTCACAGGATGCGCGGGTTTTTTGGGATATCATGTATGCGGGAAGCTCCTGGCCCGCGGGGACGAAGTGGTGGGGCTGGATGTTCTGGACGGTTTTTATGATCCCGCGCTCAAACTCATCAATGCGGCGGATTTGCGCCGCATAGGGGAGGGGTTCCATTTTGTGCAGGGGGACGTTCTGGACGAGGAACTGACCACCTCCTGCCTCTCCGACTGCGACGGGGTCATCCATCTGGCGGGTCTGCCGGGGGTGCGGGCCTCTGCGGGGAGGGAGGCGGAGGTGGAGCGGGCCAACGTTCGGGGGACCATGGCGGTGCACACAGCCATGGCGCGGACGGGGGTACGGGCCATGGTGCTGGCCTCCTCCTCCTCGGTCTACGGCGGATGTCCCCTCCCGTTTGACGAGGGGATGGCCTGCGCGCCGCTCTCGCCCTATGGCAAAAGCAAGCAGGCGGCCGAGCTGCTCTGCACGGCCTATGCCCACGCCTGGGGAGCGGGCATGGTGTGCGCGAGGATGTTCTCGGTATACGGTCCCCGGCAGAGGCCCGACCTGGCCATGCGGCGCTTTGCGTCCCGCATCATGCGGGGGGAGAGACTGGAGCTGTATGGCGACTGCAAGAGGGATTATACAGAGGTCTCAGACATTGCGCGGGGCCTGCTTCTTGCCCTGGACTGGACCCTGGAGAACCAGGGCTGCGAGGTGGTCAACCTGGGCGCGGGCAGGGCGGTCTCCACGCTGGAGCTGGTGCGCTCCCTTGAGAGGGCGCTGGGGAGAAAAGCCCGGACAGTGCCCAAGCCTCCCCACCCGCTGGATTTGCCCGAGACCCTGGCGGACACAAAAAAGGCGCAGGCGCTTCTGGGCTGGCGGGCCGAAATCCCTCTGGAGAGGGGAGTGGAGCGGTTCTGCGCCTGGATGAACGGGGAGGAGGACTAGGGTTCATTCCTCCGTGGGGAGGGGGTCGACCGGCGGGGTGCGCTGGAGCAGGGACTCAATGTAGGCGGTGATGGCCTCCACGGACTGCCGGTTGCGGCCTCCGCGCATGACGGCGAAATCGCAAAGTTTGACGTATTTGCTCACATGCAGCTCGTACATGGGCTTGACGGTGGCGAGGTACTGATGGGCGATGCCGTCAATGGAGCGGCCCCTCTCCTTGATGTCCCGCTGGATGCGCCGCAGCAGGCACACATCCACATCCACCTGCATATAGACCTTCAGATGCATGACGTCCCGCAGGCGCTTATCGTAGAAGATGTGGATGCCCTCGAGGATGAGTACGTCGGGCGGACAGATGAGTTCGTCCGTGTCCGCGCGCACGTGCCTGGCGTAATCGTAACCCTTGCGGGTGATGTGCTTGCCCTCAAAGAGAGCGCACACGTCGGCGTACAGCTCGTCGTAGTCGAAAATGGAGGGGGCGTCGTAGTTGATGTTGAGCCTCTCCTCAAAAGGGAGATAGGAATGGTCCTTGTAGTACCAGTCCTGGCCGATGACGACGGTGCTCTGGGGGATGGCCGCCTTGATTTGCTTGGCGAGGGTGGACTTGCCGCTGCCGCTTGCGCCGCAGATTCCAATCACGATCATATCTTCACCCCATGGAATATTTTTTACTATTATACGGTTTTTGTCCTATGGCCGCAACAAAAAGGCGTGGAACGGATACCACGCCTTTTGTTTTTGTACGGGATTATTCACAAAGAATGCTCGCCTTTTTGATGCGGCAGGGCTTCAGGGGCATGTCCGCGTTGCCCTGATGGACGCGGATGGGGTTGCCCTTCTCGTCCTTGAGGGAACGGATGTCGCCGCCCGCCATGGCGATGCTGCGGGGGGTGGGGGTGTTCACAATGTGGTCGATGGCCTGGAAGCTCTCCTCGCCGGCGGCCTTGCCGAAAGCGGCATACTGGCCGTCCAGGTGGGGGGCGGGATCGGTCATGAGGAAGAACTGGGAGCCCGCTGAATCGGGGTCCATGCTGCGGGCCATGGAGAGCACGCCCCGCTCATGCTTGAGGGGGTTGTCCACGCCATTTTGGGCGAACTCGCCCTTGATGGTATAGCCCGGTCCGCCTGTGCCGTTGCCCAGGGGGTCGCCGCCCTGAACCATGAAGCCCTTGATGATGCGGTGGAAGGTCAGGCCGTCATAGAAGCCCTTCCTGACCAGGGAGAGGAAGTTGTCGCAGGAGATGGGGGCGTACTCAGGGTAGAGCTCAACGGTGATCCTGTCGCCGTTTTCCATCTCAATAAGAACCTGGGGGCGTTTGATTTCAGACATGGTTGTTTCTCCTTTTGACGGATTTTGGGTCAATCTTCCCGGAAAAATCCCAGCACGGCCAGCACGCCGCCCGCAACGGGGCAGAGGACCCCCAAAACGGAGGTGACGGCCCCGCCTGTGTGGAGGAGGCAGAACCAGCAGCCCAGCGCGATGCAGGCGATGCCTGCCAGCATCATCTTGACGGATTTCACAGCCTCATTACCTCCGCCGGAATTATTGCATTTTTGTCCAGTTTACCACACGCGGGCGCTCCCCACAAGCAAGAACTCCTTTTAAAAAGGCGCGCCATCCTTTATGATGGTGTGGCAGCGTCATCATGAGGAGGATAAGCCCTTGCGTTTCAAACGGATTTATGTGGAGATCACCAACGTATGCAACCTCTCCTGTCCCTTCTGCCCGCCGACAGGCCGGGCCAGGCGGTTCATGATGGCGGAGGAGTTCGACTCCATCCTGGCGGCGGCGCGGCCCTATGCCAACTACGTATTCCTGCACGTGCGGGGGGAGCCCCTGTGCCATCCGGATCTGGCCGGGCTGCTGGAGATCTGCGCCCGGCGGGACTTTCTGGCCAACATCACCACAAACGGCACCCTTTTGCCCGACAGGGGGGAGATTCTCCTGCGGGCGAGGGCCCTGCGGCAGGTCAACGTCTCGCTCCACAGCTTCGGCGGGCCGGACGGGGGAAGGGGATATGTGGAGGGGGTTCTGGACTTTGCCGGGCGGGCGACCCGTGAGACGGGCATGGCCGTGGCGCTGAGGCTTTGGAACATGAGCGGGGAGGATGAGAAGGACCGGGCGCTGGGCCGCAACCGGGAACTGCTCGACGCCATTGCCTCCCGCTTCGGCACGGGGACCATCGAGGACCGGATGCACGGCGAAAGAGGCATCCGGATCGGGGAGCGGCTCTACCTCAACCACGGGAGGGAGTTTGTCTGGCCCTCCCTGGACCAGCCCGTTTTCCACGAGAGGGGATTCTGCCTGGGGGGCAAAAACCAGCTGGCCTTCCTGTGCGACGGGTCGGTTGTGCCCTGCTGTCTGGACGCCGAAGGGGTCATGAGCCTGGGGAACGCATTTGAAACGCCCCTGGAGGAGATACTGGAGGGAGGGCGGCTCCGCGCCCTGACGGAGGGATTCGAGCGGCGCGTGGCGGTGGAGGAACTGTGCAAACGGTGCGGCTACCGGATGCGCTTCGGGGTGCGCCAGCGGAAAAAATAAAAATTTTACAGGTCCACCCCTTGCAAGTAAAAACGCATGGTGCTATACTTGCCCTATCACAAAGATGAGGTTTGATTCGATGTTCAATTTCAACGCGGCCTTCCTGTTTAACAGCTTTAGCTATTATTACGGCTACGGCTATTTTGCGTTGGAAGCGCCTTGTTGCATCGAAGAGAAACCGGCTCTGTAGAGGGCAGAATAAAAGGTTTATCGCCGTGCGCAGCAAAACGCTTCGCACGGTTTTTTTATGCTTTCCATTTTAAAAAATACAGGAGGAACCAGCTATGATTGTCATTATGAAACACGGGGCCACCGACGCTGCCATCAAGGAAGTGGTGCGCGAGATTACCGAGCACGGTCTCAAAGCGGACGTCATCAAGGGGGAGAAATCCACCGTCATCGGCATGGTGGGCGACACCTCCGCCATCAATAAGGACGATGTGCTCGTCCTGCCCGAGGTGGAGAACGTCCTGTCCGTCCAGGAGCCCTACAAGCTGGCCAACCGCAAGTTCCATCCGGAGGACTCCATTGTGGACGTATGCGGCGTGAAAATCGGCGGCAA
>JAHZEH010000189.1 GCA_019421925.1 Clostridia bacterium | reverse complement strand
AAAGCATCCTTTCCCAGCAGTGGCATATAGAAGTGGCAACCGCCCACGCCATAGATCTCGTCCACATAGGACTGCTCCAGAACGGTGGGTACGTCCGAGACGGAAGTGACAATGGCGCTCTTCTCAGTATAGGGGTTATACACCAAGAATCCCTCGGTGGAATAGAGATGGCTCATTCCCATGGGGAAGAAGCCGGAATAATAGAAGATGTTTTCGGGCAACGTCGCAACAATCAGATCCGCGTTGTACTTCTCGGCAACCATACGGCCGCGGGCGGCCTTGAACTCTTTGAGCGTGGACATGCGTTTCACACACCTTTCTCTACCTGCACAGCGGCGCCGTCGCGGCCTGCTGTGCCCATGCGTTTTCGCTGCATAAAAAATCATATCATGCAGCAATTGTTTCCTGCAAATACAACTGATGCGCTCTGCGCGAAAAAAGCATCCATACCGGACGCCATGGAGCGTCCATAGCATGCCGGCCAAGTATCCTACGCGGGTATCTTAGCATTCTTACCGGGTGAAATCAATGCCTTTTAAGAAAAAATTCTCATTTTTTAAAAAAGCCTGCAAAATATCCAATGACATCTTTCAATCTTTACCCTCCTTCTTTTAGAGCGCCCGTAAGCTATCCACTTTATTGCAAGATTTTTCCAGATGTTATAACATACAGCCGCTTATAAACCAAATACTCCGCCCTCTTTTCTGCAATAAATGTTTTATAGTTTGCAATTCGCCATTTCCCGCAGCAAAAAACTAACACCCCGCAATTTTTTTCGCACTCTGCTAAAAAATTATATTTTTTTCTTGACACAGTAGTACATCTGGACTAAACTAAGAACACAAGCAAAGATGCTGATCGAAAAAATCCGATTTTCACCTTTGCTTATTTTTCTATCGCGGCAAGTATATTTATTCACAGAAAGGAGCCTGCCCACGGATGCATCCGCTCGTTGAACTGTATGTCCCCTGTGTGGAATTCATCGCGCAAACCATCGGCCCCCACTGTGAGGTACTTCTGCACGATTTCACGGACATGGATCACTCCATCGTGGCTATCAGCAAAAACAGCCTGACCGGCCGGGAAGTCGGAGGGCCCATCACGGAATTTGCCCTGAGTATCCTGATGAACCCAGAGCACCAGAAGCGGGACTATATCACCAACTACACCGGAAAGAGCAACCAGCCTGACCAGGTGTTCCGCTCCAGCACCCTGTTTATCAAGGATGAGAGCAGAAGGATCGTCGGGATGCTGTGCGTCAACATCGACGTATCCGGCCTCCAGCGGGCCTGTCAGATCCTCGAGGACTTCACCATGCCCGGTTTCGTACATGCCTCCCCTCTGGAGGGCCTCACCCCCAGGACCCATGAGCGTTTCCTCCCCTCGGCGGAGGACCTGCTCCAGGATATCATCCAAACCACCAGCAGCCTGTTCGATGTTCCCCCTGGAAGGATGAACCTCTCGGACAGAAAAAATTTCGTCTCGCAGCTGTCCAACCAGGGTTGCTTCCTTTTAAAAGGGGGCGTCACCGCGGCGGCAGACTGCCTGGGCATCTCCGAACAGACGGTTTACCGTTATCTCAAGGAGCTGCCCACTGCTGAATCCCGCTAAAAAAGCAGGAAGTATCCTACAAATACCATTGCTTTTTATGTTGATGGCACTCAAACGCAATTGATTGGGAGGAAAAAGATATGAAAAAACGTATGCTTGCTGCCGGCATGGCAATCGTGCTCTCCCTCGGTCTGCTCGTGGGTTGCGGCACGGCCGATACCCCCGCCGCCACCGATGGCGGCGCTGCCCCCGCTTCCGGGGATACCATCAAGATCGGCGCTGCCCTGGCCCTGACCGGCGGCTCCGCTGAGCAGGGCAACCGCGCGCTGCGCGGCGTCCGTCTGGCTGTCGAGGAGGCCAACGCCGCGGGCGGCATCAACGGCCAGATGCTCGAGGTTGTCTCCCTGGATGACAAGGCCGATCCCAAGGAAGCCGCCAACGTCGCCAACAAGCTGGCCGCGGATGAATCCGTCATGGGCGTCATCGGCCACATCAACAGCTCCTGCACCCTGGCTGGCGCTCCCATCTACAACAAGGCCGGTCTCGTGCAGATCACGACCTGCTCCAGCTCCCCCAAGATCTCCGACGCGGGCGATTATACCTTCCGCGTGTGGAACTCCGATAAGTACACCGCCCGCTTCAACGTCGAGGCCATCCTCGAGAAGGGCTACACCAAGGTCGGCATCGTCTACGAAAACAACGACTACGGCCTGGGCGCTTACGAGGTCGCTGTCGAGGTTCTGGGCGAGGCGGGCATCACCCCTCTCGTAGCCGAGGCCTATCTCCTGGGCGAGACCAAGGACTTCTCCACCATCATCACCAAGATGAAGGACGCGGGCGTCGAGGCTGTCTTCGCCGTCTCCGACGAGACCGAGCTCCCCATGTTCATGAAGCAGTCCCACCAGTTGGGCTTTAATCCCTTCGTCACCTCCACCGGCACCTACAACAACGTGGTTGTCGAGCTGGGCGGCCAGGATGTGGAGGGCCTCTATGGCGCCACCTTCTTCGACCCCTCCAACCCCCCCGAGAAGATCGCCGCTTTCTTCAAAACCCTCAACACCCGCTTCGCCGATGAGGGCGCCACTGAGAAGGACGCCAATGCCCAGACCATCACCTCCTATGTGGCCACCCAGATGATTATCGAAGGCCTCAAGCAGAACGGCGTGTCCCGCGAGGGCGTCAAGAACTATCTCACCGGTCTCCAGGATTTCGAGACCCCCATGGGCCCCATCTCCTTTGACGAGAACGGCGACACCGTTATCCCCCTGACCCGCATGGAGATCAAGGACGGCGATTTCGCGGTTGTGAACGACTAAACCGGTCATCAAATTCAACGCATCGATGTAATTAATTAAATTGTGAGGTATAGGAACATGAAAAAGCGTTTCATTGCTGCCAGCATGGCAGTGGTACTCTCCCTCAGCCTGCTTGCGGGCTGCGGCACGGCCGATACCCCCGCCGCCACCGATGGCGGCGCTGCCCCCGCTTCCGGGGATACCATCAAGATCGGCGCTGCCCTGGCCCTGACCGGCGGCTCCGCTGAGCAGGGCAACCGCGCGCTGCGCGGCGTCCGTCTGGCTGTCGAGGAGGCCAACGCCGCGGGCGGCATCAACGGCCAGATGCTCGAGGTTGTCTCCCTGGATGACAAGGCCGATCCCAAGGAAGCCGCCAACGTCGCCAACAAGCTGGCCGCGGATGAATCCGTCATGGGCGTCATCGGCCACATCAACAGCTCCTGCACCCTGGCTGGCGCTCCCATCTACAACAAGGCCGGTCTCGTGCAGATCACGACCTGCTCCAGCTCCCCCAAGATCTCCGACGCGGGCGATTATACCTTCCGCGTGTGGAACTCCGATAAGTACACCGCCCGCTTCAACGTCGAGGCCATCCTCGAGAAGGGCTACACCAAGGTCGGCATCGTCTACGAAAACAACGACTACGGCCTGGGCGCTTACGAGGTCGCTGTCGAGGTTCTGGGCGAGGCGGGCATCACCCCTCTCGTAGCCGAGGCCTATCTCCTGGGCGAGACCAAGGACTTCTCCACCATCATCACCAAGATGAAGGACGCGGGCGTCGAGGCTGTCTTCGCCGTCTCCGACGAGACCGAGCTCCCCATGTTCATGAAGCAGTCCCACCAGTTGGGCTTTAATCCCTTCGTCACCTCCACCGGCACCTACAACAACGTGGTTGTCGAGCTGGGCGGCCAGGATGTGGAGGGCCTCTATGGCGCCACCTTCTTCGACCCCTCCAACCCCCCCGAGAAGATCGCCGCTTTCTTCAAAACCCTCAACACCCGCTTCGCCGATGAGGGCGCCACTGAGAAGGACGCCAATGCCCAGACCATCACCTCCTATGTGGCCACCCAGATGATTATCGAAGGCCTCAAGCAGAACGGCGTGTCCCGCGAGGGCGTCAAGAACTATCTCACCGGTCTCCAGGATTTCGAGACCCCCATGGGCCCCATCTCCTTTGACGAGAACGGCGACACCGTTATCCCCCTGACCCGCATGGTCATTGAGAACGGCACGTTCGTATTCGCCGATTAACGGGCCCAACTCACACACTTCAACCGAGAAGGGCGCCCCGAACAGAGAGGCGCCCTTTCTTTTGAAGCTGCCATATTTTCTCAATTCTTAGCTATTATTTTAGGAAAGGACTCCTGCCCATGCTCCAACAGATTGTAAACGGTCTGACACTGGGCTCCACGTATGCACTGCTTGCGCTGGGCTACAGCATGATCTTCGGCGTGCTGCAGTTCATCAATTTCGCCCATGGCGCGGTTGCCATGGTGGGCGCATATGTCGCGTGGGACCTGGTTACCAGCGCCGGATTGAGCTTCTGGCCGGCCTGCCTGATCGGCATCGCCGCCTCCGCCCTGCTGGGCGTGATCATTGAGCGGATTGCCTATAAGCCCCTGCGCCGGGCTCCCAAACTCTCCATGATCATTGCGTCCCTCGGCTTCTCCTTTATCATCACCACGTCGGTCCAGCTCATCTGGGGCACACAGTCCCAGTCCATGCCCTCTATGATCGCCAATAATACCATCTACAACATTGGCAGCGTGACCTTCAACACCACTCAGCTGATCGTCACAATCATCGGTTTCGTGGTCATGGCGCTGCTTG
>JAHZEH010000188.1 GCA_019421925.1 Clostridia bacterium | reverse complement strand
GTAAATATTTTCCGTCTGAACCGGATTGACCTGTAAAAAAGAGGCAGGCGAGAGGGCAAACTCCTGCCCTGCGATGGTCTCAATCAGCCGCTCCTCTCCCCAGATTGTCCGATAATCCCTGCCCGTAATCACGTTGGTCCTGTCCCTGTTGATGTTATGGACAATGGAGGCAATTCCCTCCACTTGGGTACGCAGCAGCTCAATCAGCCGCTCCCGGGCGGGCAGAGGCCCGGTCGTGACCACCACGGCGACGCACTGGCCCGACTGCACGGTGCGCGTAACCACATGGCGCAGTATCCCTTTGTGGGCGCTCTCGTCATAGAAAGGCACTCCGCATTCCCTGGCCCACTGTAGAACGGCACGCATCGCCGCAACTCCCCGCTCATCTTGGATAAAGCAGTCCTCAATGGGCACGATTCTATGGGAGCGGGGCGCAAAAAAGCCCAGAGCCCCCTCCTCCCCGGCAAATCCGGCTGGGAATGCGCCCTTGTTTCGGTAACGCCATGGTTCCTCCATCCCGATGGTGCTCAGCACACGGGGGGCCTCAAAACCGCCCAGGCGCTCCAGCGCGTCGCGCACCAGGGTCTCTTTGAAGAGGAGCTGGGCCCCGTAGCTCAAATGCTGCAGCGTGCAGCCCCCGCACTTTCCAAAGACCGGACAGGGCGGGGAAACCCGGTCCACGCTGGGCTCCAGGATTCTCAGCAGCTTCCCGACGCCATAGGAGGCGTTAGTCTTGATGACCCGAACCAGCGCCCTCTCCCCTGGAAGCGCACCCTCAACGAACAGGGCGTATCCCTCATAACGCCCAATACCCTGCCCCTCACTTCCCAGCGCATGGATGGCGAGCTCTATCTCCTGATTTTTCTGTACGGGTAAACGGGCTGTTTTGGACATGGGCACAATCTCCTTGCATTCTTCTTTTGCACAAAACCCCGGAAGCACCGGGGTTTTCCATCAGGCCAGAAACATCTTCAGGGCCTCGTATATCTCGGGAAATTTCTTCGCCATATTCACCGGCTTCATCTGCCCGGAGACGAAAACATTGGAGGTCCGGGCGGTGGCAATCAGCCTTCCGTCCTCCCCCAGGACCTCATAACAAACCTGAAAGCGGAAGTATTTCATCTCCTCCACCCAGGAGCGCACGCACACCTCCTCCTCGAAGCGGGCTCCCGATTTCATGGAGAGCTGAAGTTCGCCGCAAATGAGGCGATAGCCCTGCTCCCCAAATTCCCCATAGCTGTGCCCTACCCGGCGCAGCATCTCCTGCTGGGCCAGGTCCAGCCAGGTGCAGAGGTAGGAGTAATGAGCCACGCCCGCCTCGACTGTCTCGTGATAGCGGACGCGCAATCTAGTTTCGCAGACCATGACCTTATCCTCTTTCGCTCAGAATTTAGCCAGGGTATTGTTCAGCTCATAAAGTTTCTTGTCGAAGCGTTTTTTCATCGTCAGAGCCTCTGCCAGATCCACATCATACACCTTGTTGTGGCGCAGGCCCACGGCGCGGTTGATAACACCCTTGTCAAACAGCTCGACCGCCATCGCCCCCATGCGGGAGGCGTTGACCCGATCGAATGCGGAGGGATTGCCTCCGCGCTGGGTATATCCAAGGACAATCGGGCGGATATCCACATCGCTGTTGTCGCGCACATAGTCGCAAAAATCGCTGGCGCCGCCCGCCCCTTCGGCAATCATGACAATGCTGGTCATTTTGCCCTTGAGCTTGTTGGCAATAAGCAGGTCGCATGCCTTGGCATAGCCCTCTTTGCTGTCCACCTCGGGCACCAGGATATAGTCGGCGCCGCCGGCCACCCCGGCATGCAGGGCGATATCCCCGCAGGCCCGGCCCATAACCTCCACCACGCCCACCCGGTCATGGGAGCGCATAGTATCGCGGATCTTGTAGATCTCATTGGTGACAGAGTTGACCGCTGTGTCGAATCCGATGGTGTAATCCGTATAGGCCAGATCGTTGTCAATGGTGCCGGGCAGGCCCATGATAGGCAGTCCCTGCTGTGCCAGCAGATTGGCTCCTGTCAGCGATCCGTCGCCGCCGATCACAATCAGGCCGTCGATTTGGTAGGCCTGAATGACCTTGAGGGCATGCTTCTGCCCCTCCGCTGTCTTGAAGATCTCTGAGCGGGCCGTCCGCAGGACAGTCCCCCCTTTGTGTACGATATTTTCAAAATCCTCATGGGTGAGCTGGCGAATCTTGCCCGTCATCAGCCCCTCGTAGCCGTGATATACCCCCATAACGTTGTATCCCAGGCTCTCGCCCACCTTGAATACAGCGCGAAGGGCGGCGTTCATGCCCGGCGTGTCGCCGCCGCTTGTCAGAACTGCAATGGTGTTCATAAATTGCGCCTCCTATGGCACCATGGCGGCATGCCGCCTCTATCAAATCTGCTTGCCAACAGTAAATAACTTGGCTGAATCGACCGGAAAGCATTCCCGCGAAGCAATTTGATTATAACATAGGGGCCCATGATTGTCATGGTGTGACAAGACAAACATTTCCAGTCCCCAGAAGGGTGCGCAGCTCGTCCAACAGCGCCTGTTCAGGTTCCACATAGTAGGACTGAGGGGTTTTGAGCGCCTTGCCGCTGTCCAGTGAGGCCAGGATAACCGGAGTCTTGCCCGGATAGGGCGCGAGAACCGCCATAATCTGGGCGCGCTGTGCGTCGCGGCTGCGCAGATAGAGCCCGGGTTCTACCTTTTTGACCTTTTTGAGCGGCCCGCTGCCTCCCAGAGGAGCCGCGCCCGTTCCGCCCCTGTGCAGTTCGGTGATCTCATCCGCCACGATGACATTGGGCTGTTCGTCCCGCAGATTGACCCGGCCGGTGACAATAATGAGCTGGTCGTCGCCCAGCAGCTCCCGGCAGCGCTCCAAAACACTGGGGAATACTATAACCTCCATGGTGCTGAGCAGGTCCTCCACCGTAACATAGGCCATCATGGAGCCGCTGCGGGTGGCTTTACGGCGCACCTGATTGATGATCCCCCCGATGCGCACCGTCTGGTTGTCCCGAACCGCTCCGCCCTCCTCGTTTGCATCGAGGATGTCACGGATGGTAACGCCCAGAGCGGTGAGCTCTCTCTCATACTCCTCCAGCGGGTGGCCGCTGATATACAGGCCCGCCGCCTCCTTCTCCAGAGCATACCTGGTCTGAAGGGGATATTCCTCCAGGTCGGGCAGGGCGATCTGGGCGGCCTCGTCGGGCTCGTCCCCCATCATATCGAACAGGGAGGTCTGTCCCTCGCCTGCCCGGCGGCGCTCCTCCGCCGCCGCATCCATGGCCCGGCCGCTGACGGCGATAAGCGCCGCCCGTTTGTAGCCCATGGAGTCCAGGGAGCCGGAGTTGATAAGCGCCTCCACCATGCGCTTGTTGACATAGCCCCCCGCCCGGCGGAGGAAATCGAAGAAGTCTGCGAAGGGGCCGTTCTGTTCTCTCTCGGCCACGATGGAGCGGCAGGCTGCAACGCCCACATTACGCAGGGCGCCCAGACCAAACCGGATCTGTTTTTTACCCTCCTCCCCCTTCTCAACAGAGAAGCGGGCCTGGGAGCGGTTGAGATCGGGGGGGAGCACCTCAATGCCCTGCTTGCGGCAGGAATATACATACTCCGCTACCTTGTCGGCCCTGTCAATAAAGCTGTTGATGAGGGAGGCCATGAATTCGGCCGGATAGTGTGCCTTGAGCCAGGCCGTCCGGTAGGCAATGACCGCGTAGGCGGCGGCATGGGACTTGTTGAAGGCGTACTGGGCAAAGTCCATCATGCTGTCAAATATCTCAACCGCCACAGTCTTGGGCACGTTGTTCCCTTCACATCCCTCAATGAACGCCTCCCGCTCCCTGGCCATAACGTCCTTCTTTTTCTTGGACATGGCGCGGCGGACCAGGTCGCTGTGCCCCAGGGAATAGCCCGCCAGGTCCCGGACGATCTGCATAACCTGTTCCTGATAGACCATGCAGCCGTAGGTGGGGGAGAGGATGGGTTTAAGCAAAGGGGTGCTGTAGCTCACCTGGGAGGCGTCGTTCTTGCAGGCCACATAGCGTGGAATCTGATCCATAGGACCGGGGCGGTACAGGGAGATGCCCGCAATGATATCCTCAAAGCAGTCCGGCCTGAGCTGCTGCAGGAAGGCCCGCATCCCCCCAGATTCCAACTGGAACACCCCGTCCGTATCCCCGGAGGAGATCAGCCGGTATACTGCCGGGTCGTCGTCGCCCAGCCGCTCAAAATTGGGCCGCTCCTCCCCCTGCCCTTCAATTTCAGAAAGGGTGTCCCGGATTACGGTGAGGGTGCGCAGGCCCAAAAAGTCCATTTTGAGCAGTCCCAGGCGCTCGATCTCCCCCATCGTATACTGGGTCGTGACGACCTCGCCGTTTTTTTGCAGCGGCACGTACTCCACAACAGGCTGCGCCGCGATCACCACGCCCGCCGCATGGGTGGAGGTGTTGCGGGGGATGCCCTCAACCTTGCGCGCAATATCAATGAGCTTGTGGACAGTCTCGTCGCTCTCATAAAGAGTGCGCAGCTCCGAGTTGACGCTCAGGGCCCGGCCGATGGTGATGCCCAGCTCCTGAGGGATCATCTTGGCGATTCTGTCCACGTCCCCGTAGGGCATGCGCAGCACGCGGCCCACGTCCCGAACCGCGGCGCGGGCCGCCAGCGTGCCGAATGTGACGATCTG
>JAHZEH010000187.1 GCA_019421925.1 Clostridia bacterium | reverse complement strand
CGCTCAGTATCCGGACGGCCCCAAGGGGAATTCGGCGCCTTGACCCCTTCGGATCATACAGGCCAAACGGCCGGGGCAGCCAGGGCTGTTTCCGGGCTCCTCCGCGGGCCGGACTCCGTGGATTGATGCTGTCCGCCCTGAAATTGGGGGGATTCTGCCCGGGAGCTTTGGCTGGAGACGATGGGATGGTACGGGTATCTGCCCGGTGTCATCTTGGCCAAGGCCAGCAAGGCATCCGCGATTTCGTCACTCTTTTGGAGCTGCGCTTTTTGGCGGCTCTTTTCTCTGGTAAATGGGAACGCTATGCAGTATAATGAATTCACAGAACAGTTGGAAGGAGCGTGCGCACTATGCCTCTTGTCACCACCCGAGAAATGTTTGAGAAGGCCTATGCCGGCGGCTATGCCATCGGCGCGTTTAACGTCAATAACATGGAGATAATTCAGGGCATCACGGAAGCGGCGAAGGAGCTGTCCGCCCCGCTGATCCTCCAGGTGTCCGCCGGCGCCCGGAAATATGCCAACCACACCTATCTGGTCAAGCTGGTAGAGGCTGCTATCCAGGAGACGGATCTTCCCATCTGCCTGCACCTTGACCACGGCGATACCTTTGAGCTGTGCAAGAGCTGCATTGACGGCGGCTTCACCTCCGTCATGATCGATGGCTCCCACCACGACTATGAGGACAACGTCGCCCTGACCCGCAGGGTTGTGGAGTACGCCCATGACCACGGCGTAGTGGTTGAGGGCGAGCTGGGCAGGCTGGCCGGCATCGAGGATGCGGTCAACGTCTCTGCTGCGGACGCCTCTTACACAGACCCTGCTCAGGTGCAGGACTTTGTGGAGCGCACCGGTGTGGACTCCCTGGCCATCGCCATCGGCACCAGCCACGGCGCCTATAAGTTCAAGCCCGGCCAGAAGCCCCAGCTCCGCTTCGACATCCTTGAACAGGTATCCGAACGCCTGCCCGGTTTCCCCATCGTGCTCCACGGCGCAAGCTCGGTCATCCCCGAGTATGTGGAGATGATCAATCAATACGGTGGGAAGATGCCCGACGCCATCGGCATTCCCGAGGACATGCTGCGCAAGGCGGCTACTATGGCGGTATGCAAGATCAACATTGACTCCGATCTGCGTCTGGCTATGACGGGTACGATCCGTAAGTATTTCGCAGAGAACCCCAGCCACTTTGACCCTCGTCAGTACTTGGGGCCGGCCAGAGCGGCCATCAAAGGCATGGTTGCCCACAAGATTGTGGACGTGCTGGGCTGCAACGGCAAGGCATAGGGAATGCTGGGAGGGCTTGAAAGGCCCCGGACTTTTGTAAAACGGGGGGATTGGACGGAATTTTCCGTCCAATCCCCCCGTTTCTGTGTTATCTGCCACATTGCCCGGATGAAACAGCGCGCCCCAAAGTGAATGCGCCTTTCGGGGAACAGGCCGGGCCCCCGGCTGTTTTGCGTTCGGCCGGCGCTCTGCATGAAGGACCCCTTGCGAAGCAGAGAGGCCGCCTCCCCCAAACAAGCCTGGATCAGGCTGCCGAACAGGCGAAAAGCCGGAGATTTCTCCGGCTTTTTGTCTGGGGAAATATCCCGGCGGTTCATGAGTAAAGGCGTGCCGGGGTGAACGGCCCCTCATGGCGGGAGAATTATCCTGGAATCAGGCGTGTGTCAGGAACCGGGCAGAGGGACAGGGGCAGAGATCCTTTGGATTTTATGGCCTTGAAAAGGGGGGGGAGCAGGAGCGGTCTTTACAGGTCCTCATGAAGACACGCAATTATAAAATGGCTGAAAGAAAACCGGCAGGAGGGGCTGTCCCCGGGGACAGGCACTTTCGCTTTCCGCGGGTTTGGCCTTACTAAACAGGAAGTTGTGCAATTTTAAATCCCATGGACATAAGTTGAGGGGAGTTTGGTTTTATGGTTGTAAACTTTGGGATTAGTTTTACGAAGCTTTTTTAGTAAAATTTTTGGGCGCCTTCGGACGGAGGGGAGAGGAGAAAAACGGGGAAAGCAAGATAGTATAAGGATTTTTTCTGTTTTTGGAGGAAGCGAACCCTGGCGGAATTTGAAAAAAATCTGGTTGACTTTTTATATTTCTTATGGCACAATATAGCCTGCACAGTTTAGAAAAACTAAACTTTTCGTTTAATGTCAGCGAGCGGAAAAACGAGGGAGGTGTCGGGGTTTTGACGATCAACGACAGCATCAGCATCGGGGAAAAAATCAAGCAGCTGCGCACAAAATACGGCCTGACACAGGAGGAACTTGCGGCGCGCACCGAGCTTTCCAAGGGGTTCATCTCCCAGCTTGAACGTGATTTGGCCTCCCCCTCCATCGCCACTCTGATGGATATTCTCGAGGCCCTGGGCACCAATATCCGGGACTTTTTCAACGAGAGCATCGAGGAGAAGGTGGTCTTTGGCGCCGAGGATATATTTGTGCAGGAGAATGAGGAGGAGGGGTTTGCCATCCGCTGGCTGGTGACCAACTCCCAGAAAAACGCACTGGAGCCCATCCTCATCACCATTGAGCCGGGCGGCCGCAGTTTTGAGCAGAGCGCCCATGAGGGCGAGGAGTTCGGCTATGTGCTCGCCGGGGCTGTGGTGCTCAACCTGGGGGAGCGCAAGGTCAAAGTGCGCAAGGGCGACTCCTTCTATTTCCACCCCACGGATACCCACTTTCTGGAGAATAGCGGCAAGATTGCAGCCAGGGTCCTCTGGGTCTCCACTCCCCCCTCATTTTAAGGGAGGGGACGCGGCCCCTGCGGTTATGCCTTTTGATTCCGCCCTTTAGGCTCACGGGGCGGGGCGTTTTGCTGAAAAAACATGTGGGCCGGAAAGGCTAAGGACGCTTGTGATGGGCAGCGAACAGCATTTGATTGAGTTGGTGAACATCACCAAGGATTTTGACGGCGAAGAGGCTCTGAAGGGGATCAACCTCTATATTCGCGACGGGGAATTTTTGACCCTGCTTGGCCCCTCGGGCTGCGGCAAGACCACTATGCTGCGCATCATCGCCGGTTTTGAACAGGCGACGGGGGGCACGGTTTATATCGACGGCAAGGACGTCACGGATATTCCGGCCCACAAGCGCAAGGTCAACACCGTGTTCCAGAAATACGCCCTTTTCCCCCATATGAACGTGTATGACAACATCGCCTTCGGCCTCAAAATCAAGAAGGTGGATAAAAAGGTCATCAAGGAGAAGGTGGAGGAGATGCTGGAGCTGGTGGAGCTCCAGGGCATGGAGAAGCGCTCGGTGGAACAGCTCTCGGGCGGCCAGCAGCAGCGCGTCGCCATCGCCAGGGCCCTGGCCAACGAGCCCGAGGTTCTGCTGCTTGACGAACCCCTGGGGGCGCTGGACCTCAAGCTGCGCAAGGAGATGCAGATCGAACTCAAGCGCATGCAGCAGAGACTGGGCATCACCTTTATCTATGTCACCCATGACCAGGAGGAGGCCCTCACCATGTCCGACACCATTGTCGTCATGCGCAAGGGGGAGATCCAGCAGATCGGCGCGCCCATTGATATCTACAACGAGCCCAGGAACGCCTTCGTGGCCGATTTCATCGGCGAGAGCAACATTTTGCCCGGCACCATGGTGGAGGATTACTTCGTCAATTTTGCGGGCAAGGACTTCAACTGCGTGGATACCGGCTTTGGGGAGAACGCCCCGGTTGACGTGGTCATCCGGCCGGAGGACATCAAGCTCATCGCCCCCAGCGAGGGCACGCTCACCGGCACGGTCCAGAGCGTCGTGTTCATGGGGGTGCACTACGAGATGCAGGTGGACACGGGGGAGTTCACCTTCCTGGTTCATTCCACGGCCAGGGCCGAGGAGGGCAGCCGGGTGGGCCTGAGCTTCTTCCCGGACGACATTCACATCATGCGAAAGGAAGCGTAGCGGCATGAAGCGCAAATATTTTGCCTACCCGTACCTGCTCTGGATGATTGTGCTCATCCTGGCGCCCCTGGTGCTGGTGGCTTTCTACGCGCTCACAGGCAAGGTGGACGGAGGGAGCGTATTCCCGCTGGAGAAGTTGAAGAACGCCCTCGATCCGCTGTTTCTGGGGGGACTGTGGCGCTCGATCTGGATTGCCCTGCTGGCGACGGCCATCTGCCTGCTGCTGGGCTACCCTATCGCCTATATCCTCTCCCGCATGCCCGCCCGCAGGAGCGCCATCCTGTCTGTTTTGTTCATCGTGCCCATGTGGATGAACTTCCTGCTGCGCACCTACGCCTGGATGAACATTCTGGACACCAACGGCATTATCAACAGCATCCTGGTTGCCCTGGGACTGCCCCGGGCCCAGCTCATGTATACCGCCGGAGCGGTGGTCATCGGCATTGTGTACAACTATCTGCCTTTTATGATCCTGCCCATCTATACGATCCTCCAGCGGATGCCCAAGGCCAACATTGAGGCTGCGCAGGACCTGGGGGCCAACTCCAGGCAGGTTTTCACCAAGGTGGTGTTCCCCCTCAGCCTGCCGGGCGTTATCTCGGGTATCACCATGGTATTTATCCCGGCCATCACAACCTTCGCCATCTCAAGGCTGCTGGGCGGCTCCCAGTTTATGCTCTACGGCGACCTGATCGAAAACCAGTTTATCCAGATGAACGACTGGCATATGGGCAGCGCCATGTCCATCATCATGATGGTGCTCGTCTTTATCGGCATGGCGCTCTCCAATAAGTTTGATAAAACAGGGGA
>JAHZEH010000186.1:3746-4717 GCA_019421925.1 Clostridia bacterium | reverse complement strand
TGGAGTCCCCCACGGGCAGCACAAAGCAGGCGGAAAGCTGCCCCAGCGGCCTTCCCGCGTTCATGAGCGTAGGGGAGTTGGGCATGAACCTGAGCCCGGCCATCAGTTCATAAAACTCCTGCTCATACTTGTCCACGTTCTCCGGCCCGCCAAATTTCTCTTCCGCCCCAGCGATAGCCCTGGCCACCCGCCGGAACATCCCCTGGGCGTCCTCCAAGAGATTGCCCTGCTCATCCTTGGCAAAATATCGCCGCTCCAGGACCTTCCTGGCGTTTTCAGACAGCTCCATAGTCTCTTTTCCTCCTTGAATCAGCTCATCTTGTTATCGCAATAAAAATAAATACAATATCTGGTGGGCCTCCATTGTATCATGTTCCTTTCCCAGGTTCAACAAGGAGCAGGACCCACCAAAAGAAAAACCGCGTCCCGCGGTTTTTCCAGTCTTACTCTGCTCCCAGCCCCGTCTGGTAAACTTCCATCAGGCGGCGGAATGTGGGCAGGATGCGCTCCTGATCCCCGCTGGTATAAAAATCCACCCGCCCTCCGGGACCGCCGCTCAAAAGGCCCTCCCGCTCCAGAACACGGGCCAGTTGGCGCACGGTTCCCAGATGGCCGTCATACAGCTTGCAGGCCCCCTCGAAATGCGCCCTGGCATAGTTCTCAATTGCACCGCGTACAAAGGGATAGTGGGTGCAGCCCAGCACAATGCCGTCAATGCGCTCCCCCTTGAAAGGGCCCAGCAGCTCCTCCAGCACATCGGAAAAACTCTCAGGACGCAGATCCCCCTGTTCCACCCGCTCCACCAGCCCCATGCAGGGCACATTCGTCACCTGGCGGCGGGCGTCCAGCCGGTCCAGCAGGTCATGATAGCGCTCCTGGTTGCAGGTGGCCGGGGTAGCCATCATCAAAATACGTCCCCCGCTGCTCTCCTCAAGAGCGGGTTTGATGGCGGGCTCCATGCTGATAACAGG
>JAHZEH010000186.1:0-3736 GCA_019421925.1 Clostridia bacterium | reverse complement strand
CGGCGCCAAAACACGGCGGATGTCGTTGATGGCGGCAGAGGTGGCGGTATTGCAGGCAATGACAATAGCCTTTGCCCCTTTCTCCATGAGGAAACGGGCGCATTCGAAGGAGAGCCGCTTGATCTCCTCCACGGGCCGGACCCCATAGGGGGCGTTTCCGTCGTCGCCAAAGTACACGAAATTTTCATCCGGCAGCAGTTCCCAGGCGGTTTTCAGCACCGAAATGCCCCCCATGCCCGAGTCAAACATGCCGATTGGCCGAGAATCCATGCTTCTTGCCCTCCCAGTGATCTTGCTCCCATTATAACGCCCCGCCGTCAATTGCCGCAAGATGCAATGGCCTCCGCCAGATATGGGATGGAATTGAGGGCCTCCTCCAGGGTGTTGGCATTGTGCCCGACCTCCACCAGGAGGGCCTTGCCGGGGATATGCTGATTGTACCGCCCCGTCTTGACCCGTATGGGCCGTGTGAGCTTCTCGTTTTTCCCGGTGAGCTTTTCATAGATCTCCAAAGCCAGGGCATAGTTGACCTGATAGTTGGGCTTGACGGAGAAGCCCGCGCCTGTCTTGCCCTCGCCCGTACCTACGACAAACATGAGCCTGGCGCACCGCTTGCCGTCCACCGTGGCGTAGTCGGTGTTTACCTCCCCCTCCTTGAGGGTGTAGGCGTCCCTGTGTACGTCTATGAACAGCTCAATGCTGGGATACTGTTCGTGATACGCCTCCATGGTTTTGATGGAGCGCTCGTAGGAGGTGCCCAGCCGGGGCGGCTCGTGGTTGGTCGTATCGTGGATGACGCTGATGCCGTACTTCTCCCGCAGGACAGAGGCCAGCGCCTCCCCCACGCGCACAATGTTGTGCTCCGTGTCATTGGAGCGGAACTCCGTGGTCTCCACATAGGGGTCCTGCTCAGTCTGGGCATACGCCTCGGTGGTATGGGTGTGATAGATCAGAATCTTGGGCTCCGCACCCGCCAGATTGACGTCCGATCCGCTCTGCGTGCCCAGCAGTTCAATGCGGATCTCTTCGGACACATCCTCCTCCACCTCCAGCACCTCGAAGCGGATGAGCTGCTCCTGGACGCGCAGCTGCTCGGGCTCCTCCGTCTCCACGGGCACTCCCATGCCAATGGCCGCGGGCATGGCTCTGGCTACCAGCCCCCCCGGCGAAAAAAAAGCGCTCAGAAGCCTGTCCCAAAACAGGATAAGCATAAGCGCAGCCAGGAGGGCCCCAATGATCCCCGCGACCGCTTTTTTGTTGACCTTCACCACTTTCATTCGAATCATGCGCGTCCTCCTCCTGTCATCATCCTATGCAGGAGGGCATGCAGATATGTCAGGACAGGAAGCGGCGTACCTCCTCCATGGTGACGCCGTGGAGGGCCATATTGATGCCGGTCGAAACCACCCGGGCGCTGTCCTCGATAATGCGGTCGATCTCCTTGGGGGTTACGACCAGAGGGCCGATCTTCTCATTGACCACCTTGCCCACCAGCTCCACCAAATCGTGCCCCTCGCTGGCCGCACCCATCTCCTCGAGCAGGAGCGTCACCGCGTCCTGGGAGATCGTGGAGGCATGCACCACCGTGGGCACTCCGATAGCGATCACCTTGACCCCCAGGCTCTCCCGGCTGATCTCCATGCGGCGGTTGCCCAGCCCGCTGCCCGGCTGGATGCCCGTATCGGCGAGCTGGATGGTGGTGCTGATCCTTTCTGTGGAGCGGGAGGCCAGCGCATCAATGGCAATGACAGCCCGGGGGCGCACCCTCTCCACCACGCCCCGCAGAATCTCCCCCGTCTCAATGCCCGTTACGCCCAGCACGCCCGGCGAGATCGCGCACACCGGCCGCACCCTCTCATCCACCTGATCCTTGAGATATTCGGTCACATGGCGGCTGACCGCCGTCTTGGCCACCACCCTGGGGCCCAACGCATCGGGCGTAATAGCGTCGTTGCCCAGTCCGGCTACCAGCACGGTATCCCTGTCCCCCAAGGGGCCCAGCATCTTCTCCAGTTCCTTGCTGAGAACCTGGGCCACCCTCTCCTCCAGCATGCCGTCCTGCCCCTGAAGATTGGGGGCGTCGATCGTTACATATGTCCCCACGGGTTTTCCCAGGGCCGCCTCCCCCTCCGGGGTCAGAATCTCCACATGGGTCACCGTAATGCCCTCCATGGGCTGTTCCTCTCTCGCGCGAACGCCAGGGGTGTCGGGCAGGCAGGCAAAAGCCTCCTGCGCCAGGTCCGTCCTCACATTTCTATCCATGATTTCCCCTTTCTGCAAAGAAAAATTTCACGCTATTAACATGCCCCGGCCCCATCCTAAAAAAACCCTGAGCCGGGCCGTTTGTCCGCTTTTTTTGCTTGCAAAGCCCCGGCTTTCATGCTATAATTGCGGTTGCATGAGTAAAATTAAGGGGGTGAAAGGTTTGGCAAATATCAAGTCTGCAATCAAGAGGGCAAAGGTTTCCACCGTGAAGAACCTGCGCAACCGCATGGTAAAATCCAGCATCAAAACCGCTCTCAAGCGTTTCGATATGGCGATTGAATCCGGCGATGTTGAGACCGCTAAGGCGCTTCTGAGCAAAACGGTCAGCAAAGTCGATAGGGGTGTTGCCCAGGGCGCGCTCCATAAGAACGCCGCCAACCGCAAGAAGGCTCAGCTCGCCACCAAGCTGGCGAAGGCCCAGTAGGCCCCTTGCAAGCGCGAAAGCATATTGGCATAAAAAGCAGGAACTGATCTGGTTCCTGCTTTTTATATGCCCTTGAATAAAGAAGGGCGGTCCCACTCGGGAGCCGTCCTTTTTCGTATGGGTTACGCCCGGGCACTCCGGGCAAAAATCTTCGCAAGCGCGCTCTCCAGCGCCAGGTCCTCCTGCATTTTGCCGCTCTTAATGGAGTAGTCGGCTTCTGCCAGAATCCCCATGGCGTCCTCCAGCTCCCGGGTGGTGAACTTCTGGGCGGAGGCCACCGCCTTCTTGGCCGCGTAGGGACTTCCCTCCAGCAGTTTGGCGGCAGCGGCGGGGTTCTTACCCCCGTCGAGGGCATAACGGGCCGTGAGCATGAGCCGCAGTCTGCCCGCAATGAAGCTGAGCACCATAATGCTCCCGCCGGTCCCATTCTCCTGGCGGGCTATTTTCAACTGGGCAAAGGCCTGGCGCATCCGCCCCGCCAGCAGATGTTCCAGCATCTCAAAGACCTGGTACTCCAAATTGCGGTGCACACACAGTTCCAGCATGGCATCGGTGATCACCTGCCCCGCCGCATAGTCGCACAGCTTGGAAGTCTCCGCCGCAACGTCCATCAGCTTGCGGCCGGTCATCATCACCAGCCTGCGGGCCTGGTCTGCCCCCAGCTTCCCGCCCTGACGCCTGGCAAAGGAGCAGGCCCATTTGGCCGCTTCCTCCTCCCCGTAGAAGTCGAAACGAACCTCCGCCCCCATTTTCTGCAGAGCCTTGAAAAGCGACTTCCTCCCGTCGCATATCCCTCGCTCCACAAAAACCAGACAGGAGGAGGGATTGATCCTGGGGAGATAGGCCAGGAGCTTTTTCCCCTCTCCCTCCCCTTCTCCGGCAAACAGGCGGCTCTGGCGGACGAAAACCATCCTACGCTCATCCATGAGGGGGAGCTGTTCACAGGCGGCGATGATCTCATCCACCGGCGGGTTTTCCAATACCGCCGTGTTAAAATCCCGGAGGCTCTCTTCCGTTGACTCCAACAGGGCGTCCACAGCCCGGTCC
>JAHZEH010000185.1:4462-4725 GCA_019421925.1 Clostridia bacterium | reverse complement strand
CGCCGCAGTCTGGCTTCGCCTTTGGCAAGCTCCCGGTTGAGCTTTTCCAGCTTTTTATTCATCACGACAGCCCTCCTTTAGGAAGCAGCGTGTAAATGCGGGTCGGTTCTCCCACACCCCGGCGCACCCGCAGGATCAGCCCGGTGTCCTCCAACTCTTTCAAAGAACGCTTGACGGTCACGGAGCTGCGGGACAAGGCCGCTGCCAGCTCCACAATTGCAGTATGCCTTTGCCGTTTTCGTGTCTGAAAAGCCGCATGGCGC
>JAHZEH010000185.1:0-4442 GCA_019421925.1 Clostridia bacterium | reverse complement strand
TTCCGGCACAGCCGGATTGATAGCGGTCAAATCCCGGTTTCTGCTGCATGAGCAGTTCAAAAGCCCGCCCCTCGTCGTCTGTGAAAAACATTCCGGCTGCACCTCCTTTCCTGCGGGCATAAAAAAACGCCACAACCTATTTTTAAGCTGTGGCGTAGTATGCAGAAAGGGACGCTATCTTTCAATAACGCCCCTTTTGCTCGGTTATTCACTTGTAACCTGTTTGCCCGCTGTCCTCAAAACGCGATGATATATGGGTTTTTGCTTGTTTTCTTATCTCACCGCGCTTAAACAGCGCCTGCTTTTCTGAAAACCTTACTCTGCTGCAAGACGAAGCTTATTTGTTCTCTTCGCCCACGGCAATCGCCTGCTTGCCGCCGTAATAGCCGCATTTTTTGCAAACGCGGTGGGCAAGCTTCATCTCGTGGCACTGCGGGCATTCAACGATGCCAGGAACCGACAGTTTCCACGTATTCGCCCTGCGGGAATCACGCCTCGCCTTGGAAGTTTTTCTCTTGGGAACCGCCATTGTTACACCTCCTCATCATCGTTCAAGAGTGCCTTGAGCGCAGCCATGGGGTGCTTATCCATGGTATCATCCAGGCATGAACAATGCGTATTCGTATGATTCAGATCGCGCCCGCAAACGGGACACAACCCCAAACAGTCCTCGCTGCACAGATGCCTTGTGGGCATGTTCAGCAGAAGGCTGTCTCGCACCATCTGCTTCAGGTCGAGCTTGTCGTTTTCAAAGAGGTAGATTTCCTCCTCCTCGTTCTCGGGCAGCGTGCGGGAAAAACGTTCGAGCAGCTGCGCCTCAAAAGACACGACAATGGGCCGCAGACAGCGGTCGCAGAAAGTATCCAACTGCGCGTCAAGAGTCCCTGTGAGCTCCAGGATTCCCTCGCCGATGTTTGCGACCTTCCCGTTCAAACGGACGGCTCCGGCCAATTGGACACCCTCGTCGCCGTCCAAAATATCGCCGCCGCCCACCACAAAGGAGAAGGGAATGCTCTCCCCGGGAACTTTGACGATATCCGCTACCGACAGCAACAATGCAAACACCTCTCAATACGACCGTTAATCATTATATTTTTTATTCTCCTGTTTGTCAACGGATTTCTTTGGTGAGTTCGTACGTATCCGTGGCGATAACCAATTCCTCGTTGGTGGGAACAATCCAGACCTTGACCTTGGAGCCGGGCTTGCTCAGCTCCAGGTTGACGCCGCGCTTAAAGTTGTCGTTGCGCTCAAAGTCGAAATCGACACCCAGATACTCCATATCCTCCATGACAAGCCTGCGCACCACATGGTCGTTCTCGCCCACCCCGGCGGTGAAGGCAATCACGTCCACGCCGTTCATGGCGGCGGCGTATGCGCCGAGATCGCGGAAGTCGCTGCTGATGCCGGAAAGCCCAAGCACGCCGCTCTTCTTGTTCATGTATGTGTCCATCTCAGCTGCAGACAGGCCCTTCTTCTCCATCAGGAAGGGGACGATAGCCGGGTCGATGGAGCCGCAGCGGGTGCCCATGATGACGCCCTCCAAAGGCGTCAGTCCCATGGAGGTATCGACGCATTTGCCGTATTTGACAGCGGAGATGGAGGAGCCGTTTCCGAGATGGCAGACGATGGTTTTGAGCTCCCCGGCGGGACGGCCCACCAGTTCGGGCACTTTGGCGGCCACAAAGCGGTGGCTGGTGCCGTGGAAGCCGTAGCGGCGGATCTTATAGGTCTCGTAATCCTCGTAGGGGATGCCGTACATAAAGGCCTTGGGGGGCATGGTCTGGTGGAACGCCGTATCAAACACAGCCACCATGGGCGTAGCGGGCATGACCTTCTGGCAGGCCTCAATGCCCATGAGGTTGGCGGGGTTGTGCAGAGGTCCCAGGGGGATATTGTCCCGAATGGCCTGCATGACGCTCTCGTCGATGACGATGGAGCCGGAGAAGGTCGCGCCGCCGTGGAGCACGCGGTGACCGACCGCCGCAATCTCATCCATGGACTTGATGACGCCGTACTCGGGATTCACCAGGGCCTGGAGCACCATCTCGATGGCCTGAACGTGGCTCTTCATGGGGGCCTTGACCTCCGTGTTGCCGCGGACGCCCTTGTATTTGAGCACGGAGCCCTCCGCGCCGATACGCTCGGCAATGCCCTTGGCCAGAATGGACTCATCCTCCATATTGAAGAGCTGATATTTCAGGGAGGAGCTCCCCGCATTGATGACCAGAATGTTAATCATGTCTCCGCCCTCCTCAGTCCTTCACCTGCAGCGCCGTCAGCGCAACGACGTTAACCACGTCCTCTACGCTGCAGCCGCGGGAGAGGTCATTGATGGGCTTGGCAAAGCCCTGGCAGATGGGGCCGACAGCGTCCGCGCCGGCGAGGCGCTGCACCAGCTTATAGCCGATGTTGCCGGACTGGATCTCAGGGAAGATCAAGACATTGGCTTTGCCCGCAACAGGGCTGCCCGGGCTCTTGAACTTGCCGACGGACTCGACGATGGCGGCATCCGCCTGGAGCTCGCCGTCCACGTTCAGTTCGGGAGCCATCTCCTTGACCAGCCTGGTCGCCTCGACGACCTTATCCACGGAGTCCCCTTTGCCGCTGCCCTTCGTCGAGAAAGAGAGCATGGCAACGCGGGGCTCCATACCCACAACGTCACGGGCCGTTGCGGCGGCGGCAATGGCGATGGCGGCAAGCTGCTCGGCGGTGGGTTCGATGTTGATGGCGCAGTCGCCGAAGACCATCATGCCGTTGTCGCCATAGGCCTTGTTGGGGATATCCATCACAAAGCAGCTCGACACGGTCGTCACGCCGGGAGCCGTCTTGATGATCTGCAGGCCGGGACGGAGGGTGTCCGCCGTGGTGCACAGAGCGCCGGCCACCAGGCCGTCAGCGGCGCCCAGTTTGACCATCATGGTGCCATAATACATGGGATTGAGCATTGTGGAGTGCGCTTTTTCCGGGGTCATGCCCTTGGCCTTGCGCATCTCATAAAAAGCGTCGGCATATTCCTGCAGGTTGTCCGCCTTCGCGGGGTCGAGCAGCTTCACGCCCGTCAGGTCCAGGTTTTTCTCCGCAGCGATGCCCTGAATCACGTCCAGTTCGCCCAGAAGGGTCACTTGGGCAATCCCCTCCCTGTTGATAATGGCCGCCGCTTCCACGATGCGGGGCTCCCTGCCCTCGGGCAGCACGATATGCTTGCCCCTCGCCTTGGCCTTTGCCTTAATCTGCTCCATCAGTCCCATGATAATGCTCCTTTCAATTTCACGGCCAAACGGCCGATTTCCAATCCAACAAAAAACACTAAAATATTATACTGCATCTGCAAGGGTTCCTGCAAGGGTATAGTTGCTTTAAACGCTTTCCTGCGTCTATAATGGGGACGAGGTGAATCATTTGAACGTCTGCGGCGTGATCTGCGAATACAACCCCCTGCACAACGGCCATCTGTACCATCTGAGCCAGGCCCGGCTGCGCTCGGGCTGCGACTATCTCGTCGCGGTCATGAGCGGGGCCTTTGTGCAGCGCGGCGAACCCGCCGCCTTTGACAAGTGGTCCCGCGCCCGCTGGGCCCTCCAGGCCGGGGCCGACCTGGTGCTCGAGCTTCCGGCGGCCTATTGCCTGCAGTCCGCCGAGGGTTTCGCGCGCGGCGGGGTCGGCACGCTGGCCGGGACCGGCGTGCTCACCCATCTCGCCTTCGGGTGTGAGACGGACGACCTCGCCCTCCTCAAACGCGTCGCCTCCCTTTTAAACCATGAGACGCCCGCCTTTCAGGAGTCCTTCCGCCGGTTTCTCCGTGAGGGGCTTCCCTTTGCCGCCGCGCGGGAGAGGGCCCTTCGGGCCGAGCTGCCGCCCGGGGCGTGCGATCTTCTGCGGCAGCCCAACGCCGTTCTGGGCATCGAATATCTGCGGGCCCTGGAGCGGGAAGGGCTGGATGTGCTGCCCATCCCCATCCTGCGCCATGGAAGCGCCCACGACACCGAGGGATTTTCCCACAGCCGGTTTGCCAGCGCCAAGGCCGTGCGCGGCGCGCTTTCTATCGGAGATTCCGATGCGCTCTCCTTCGTCCCGGACTTTGTCTCCCGGGATATTGAAGGGACGCCCCCCCTCTCTATGGAGGCATTTACGGATATTCTGCTCTATCTTCTGCGGACTCAAACACCCGCTCAGCTCAAGGCACTCCATGGCGTGGGCGAGGGGCTGGAACACGCCCTCTTGAAGGGGGGAGAGGGGAGTGCCCTCTCAGAGGTGCGCCAGGCCATGAAATCCAAGCGCTACCCCCTCTCCCGCGTCAACCGTATCCTCTGTTCCCTGCTGTGCGGCTTCACCTCCGAACTGGCCCTGCTGGCCGGGGAGGGCTCCGCCTATTTGCTCGTGCTCGGGCTGCGCAGGTCCGCCTTCCCCCTGCTCTCTGAGATATCCGCTCATCCCCCTCC
>JAHZEH010000184.1 GCA_019421925.1 Clostridia bacterium | reverse complement strand
CCGTCCCCGCATTTGAGGTGTTATGAAAGTATCTGTATCATACTGCGCGTTTTCATATTTGTCAAGCGTCTTTTTCGCTCTTATCCCGCCGTAATTTTCTGAAGCAGGGAGGCGTAAGAGCAGACCTCCTTCAGGTGGGCGTATTTAAGCTTGGCGGAGAACTCCACGCTTGTGCCGGTCTGAGCTGCCGCCGTGCGCTCAAGTTCCCCGGCGCAGGCCGTGAGCGTCTCGCACAGGGCGCTGCCGATGGCATCCTTGGCGCCTTCCAACTGGCCCAGCGGTCCGCGCAGGGTCTTGGCATAGTCCCCCAGGGCGGCCCGGGCATCCTGTTCCGTGATCTCCCCCCGGTCAAATTTCTCGCACAGGGCGAGTATCTGCCCGCATTGGCTGGCAAGGGAATCGAAGCCCGTCTTTACTGCGCTGAGCTGATCCTTGCCCGCCGTGACCCGCAGGGCAAGAGCAGGCAGGCTGATGACATAGATCCCCGCATCCTGCCCATTCTGTTCCTTGAGCTGGGTCTTGACCGACCGCGCCTCCTCCTGCGTCTCATAAATAGCGGCCAGCACCCTGTAATGGCCGTCGCTGTGGTAGACATAGCCCCCTGCCCCCCGGGCCCGCATACGCTCCCCCTCAACCTCGGCGTTCTCCTGGGAGGAGAATGCGCCCAACTGAATGGCGTAATAGGTTTGAGCGGAGACCTGAAGCTCCAGCTCTCCGCTCTCCCCAGCGGAGGCCGTCTGTCCCTCGCCTCCGCCTCCCGTTGTCTCGGGCAGGAGGGCAAAACTGTTGCCTGAGGCGCTCCCAGGGGTGCTCGAGGGCTCGTCGACCTCCTGCACGATGGGCGTGCTCTGTCCTCCCGCCTCGTTCTCACTGGCGGCTTCCGACTTACGGAAGATGGGAGCGATCACCCGCTCCGCGATAAAAGTCCCCACCGGCGTGGCCAGTGCAACATATACACAGATTCCCAGAACCCCCAGTACCAACAGTCCCCGCGCCGCCTCCGGCGTCAGGCCGCGCTTACGGCGCTTTGCCACTCTCCTTGCCACTTCCGGCACCTCCTCTTCCAGTATACACATTACACCATATGCTCTGGGGAGTCCGGATATGAAAAAAGGGCGGACAAGATTTTTGCCGCCCGCAGAGAGAGCAGTTTTCAGTTCTCCTCCCAGCCCTTGCACACATCCACCCAACCCTGGGAGCCGGAGTAGAGCTCCAGCTCCTCCAGCGTCAACCGGATGGCTGAATGGGCGCTCCCACAGGCCGGGAACACATGCTCAAAACGTTTGAGGGACTCGTCCAAATAAACGGGGATGGGCTGAGCCAGCCCAAAGGGGCATACTCCTCCGATGGAGAAACCGGTAAAGCGCTCCACATCGTCCGGACTGAGCATGGAGGCCTTAAAACCAAACCTTCCCTTAAATTTGCGGTTGTCAACCTTGGCGTCCCCTGCCGTGACAATAAGCATGGCGCTCTCCCCGTCGCGGAAACTCAGGGATTTGGCGATATACTTTGGCTCTGTTTCCAATGCCGCCGCCGCCTCATCCACTGTGGCAGTGGACGCCTCAAATTCAATCACATCCGCCCCCCGGTTCCACTGTTCCAGGTGGGCGCGCGCTTTCTCTACCGCCATGTTATCTCTATCCTTTCCAAATTCATACGATCCAGCGGCTGAGCAGCCGCTGCCAATTCCCATTCACCGCCAACAGCACAACGGCCGCCTGAACCAAAAACATACAGGGGAGTCCGATGGAAAACTTCTTCTTGCGCACCTTGTGATGCCAGACCCACATCCCCAGGCATCCCCCCAGAGCCCCAAAAAGGCCGCTGACCCCCAGCAGTACCCGCTCAGGGATGCGGCGCATGTGAGCTCTGGCATAGAGCTTGTCCAGGCCCATCAATATGAATGCGGCCAGGTTCACGAGGATGAGCAGGCAACCCGCTATCCCCAGCTTTTCAATGATCTGCGCCGCCGTCATGAGAGCATTCCCCTCATGCGAAGGGCCTGCCAAATTCTCTGTGCGATGACCTCGGGGGCATCCTGCCCCCCCTCCCCGCTCTGCCCGGGGATCACCGTGAAGTTATCCTCCCGGGCCGCGATGTCCAGATAGCGGGCGCGGGCGCGCTGCAACAGGCCCCGCTGCTCCTCATAGACGTCCCGGGCCCCCGCCTCAATGTACTCCCGCTTGCTCTTCCTATCCACATTGGCCTGAGCCAGCCCGGCGTCCAGATCGATGAGCAGATACAGGTCGGGCACAGGCAGGCCGAGCTGGCCGTGTTCCAGCTCCTTGACCCACTCCCAGTTATCTTCCATGCCCTCGTCAATGGGCCGGATACACTGGTAGACCGCGTTGGAGGGAGTGAACCGGTTGATGAGCAGGAAGTCGAATTCACCGTCCCGATAGCTCTCAAACCCCTTGAAGCGGTCCAGCGCATACCACAGGCACATGGAGCGGGAGTCAATCTCGTCGGCCCGCAGGGGCTGTCCCCTCAAAAGGCGGCCCACCTGGCTGCCGAAGAAGCTCTCATAGATGGGAAAGGACTTGGTCCCCACCCGGTAGCCCTCCGACCTCAGGCGCGCTGTGAGCAGATCCCATTGGAGGGTTTTCCCGCTGCCGTCAATCCCCTCAAAGGCAATGATTTTTGTTTTTCTCACGGAACAATCTCCCCCCAATTCTCTTTAACTGCCTCCAAGACCTGCTTAATATCCCCGCAGAAACGCCGTATACGGGGGTGAAAATAGAACGTACAGGTCCGCTCGTCCGGCATGAAGTGGCTTCCGTCCTGCGACCAGAGCCATACCTGGCCTCTGTCCGTGAGCGCCGCTCTGGCAACTGCCAGGCCGATCTCCGTATGGGTCCCCCGTCCGCCCGGCAAAAGGGCGATGACCAGATCCGCCTCCAGCACGGCGGCCACCTCCCTCCCGGCCACCTGACGCATGCGCTCCCCGCCTTGATCCCGGACGTCGCAGTGCTCCGTCCAGTCATAGGTCTGCTGATGCCCCAGCGCCTTGAGCTCTGCGGAGACCTCCCGCACAGCGGCGAAATTCTCAAGGCCGCTGGCCACATAGAACCGCATCACGCCCTCCCCCCATGGGGCCCGAGGTTGCCTTCCTTCCAATGCTTGCGGCAGAGGCCCACATAGCGGTCGTTGGCCCCCAAAACAATCTGCTCGCCCTGTTTGGTCACGCGCCCATTCTCGTCAAAGCGGGCGTTATAGGTGGCCTTCTTGCCGCACCAGCAGATGGTTTTGACCTCCTCAATGGTGTCCGCCCAGGCCAGCAGCCACTGACTCCCTTCAAACAGGTTGCCCTGGAAGTCGGCCCGCAGGCCGTAAGCAACCACGGGCACATTGTAATCGTCCACGATCTCCACCAGCCGCTCCACCTGGGCCTTGGTCAAAAACTGCGCCTCGTCAACCACTATGCAGCAGAACTGCCTGGGGTCCACCTGATCCAGCACCTCAAAATACTCGCAGGGGGCCTCCAGCCCGCAGCGGGACCTGACCACCTTCTCCCCGTCCCGGCTGTCGATGCTGGGTTTGACCAGCAGGACCTTCTGGTGCCGTTCCTCATAGTTATATTTCACCATAAGCGCATTGGCGCTCTTGCTCGAGCCCATCGCGCCGTAGCGGAAGTATAATTTCGCCATTCCTTCCCTCCCCGTCCGCTCACAGAACCCTGTTGATCTGCTCGCCCGCCAGGAAAGCCGACACGTTGTCAAAAGCGATGCGGCAGCGGTCCCGCATGGACTCCTCTGTGGCAAAAGCGATATGGGGGGTGCAGATGGTGTTGGGGGCGTTCAAAAGGGGATGGGCCGCATAAATGGGGGGCTCTTTCTCATAGACGTCAATAGCCGCGCCGGCAATCCGTCCGTTCTTCAGGGCCAGGGCCAGGGCTGCGGAGTCGAGCACCGGGCCGCGGGCCATGTTGACCACCAGTGCGCCCGGCTTCATCATGGAAATACGCCGGGCGTCGATGCACCCCTTGGTGGAATCGTTCAGGGGCATATGCAGAGAGATGATATCCGCCTGGCTCACAAGCTCGTCCAGGGAGACGTAGGAGACGCCCAGATCAATCGCCTCCTGCTTGGGATGGGGCGCGCTGGCCAGCACCTTGCAGCCGAACACCCGGCAGAACTGGGCCACGCGCAGGCCAATGGCCCCCGTTCCCACAATGCCCACGGTCTTGCCCCGCAGCTCACAGCCAATCAGTCCCTCCTTGGTCCCCCCCTCGCGGCAGGCCGCATCCGTCTGGGCGACCCTGCGCAGCAGCGAGATCATCACGCAGATCGTCAGCTCCGCCACGGACTGGGTCGCATAGCCCGCCGCGTTGGAGATTTTAATTCCCCGCTCCTTGCACAGCGCCACGTCCACGTGATCCACGCCGGTGAAGGCCACGGAGATAAACTTCAGATTGGGGCAGGCCGCAATAACCTCCCCTGGGAGCTGCCCGTTGGCAATCATCAGAATATCCGCGTCCTTGGCCCGCTCAATCGTCTCGGCGATGATAGGCGTCTTCTGGTAGGCCGCAAAAGTATGGCCGGCGGCGCGCAGAGGCTCCGCATGGGCGTCCAACACCTCCTGGGGCACGCCCAGGGATTCCAGCAAAACGATATTCATAGCCCTGTCTCCTTCAATAAAACAGCCAAAGAAATCTTTGGCCTCATATTTTATTATTTTAACACGCCCTTCCCATCGCTGCAACACCGGGAGGCCCCTCAAAGGTCC
>JAHZEH010000183.1:4049-4732 GCA_019421925.1 Clostridia bacterium | reverse complement strand
GGACCTATGACGCCCACGTGGAGACCAGCTACACCGCGGAGGTTGGCGAGGATGAGACCCGAACCTATACCGACTCCGACGGCGATCTCCACACCGAGACCGTCACCCACTGGCACTGGGTCTCGGGGGATTACGCAATGGATTTTGACAATTTGCCCATCAACGCCTCCAACCGCCCGGATTTCTCCAACACGGACGGCGATACTTTCCGCCAGGAGGAGCTGCTCCCCTATAGCAGCGAGGTGCTGGCAGGCAAATTCGCTGAAAAGCCCAACTTCGACCGGGGGGAGGGCTGGCAGAGGGGGCAGCGCGTCATGAAGAGCCGCCTGGAGTCGGCCATCGAATCCTCCCTGTTGGGACGTTGGGACCACGTCCGCAGTGTGAATACCGACCCGGTATATTCACACGTGCGCTACAAGAGCATCTACCTGCCCATCTGGCTGTGCGACTATGAGTACAGGGGCAAGCGCTATACCTGCACCATCAACGCCCAGACGGGCAAGGTGATCGGTAAAGCGCCTGTGTCCCCCTTCAAGGTGGCGGCCATCGTGGTGGCCGTGCTGGCAGTGGTCGCCCTCATTATCTATTTTGTAAACAAATAGCTCGATTTTTAAAAGGAACAGGCCGGGAGTCCCCCTGCCTGTTCCTTTTTGATTCACACAGCTCCGTTCTCCCGGCCCCTG
>JAHZEH010000183.1:0-4039 GCA_019421925.1 Clostridia bacterium | reverse complement strand
ATGGTCAGCACCAGCGAGCTGATCACCGCCGCGATCTCCTCGGGCGGTTCACGGTTTTCATCGTTGAGCCATTTGCGGATGATGGCGTAGCCGCCCTGACAGACGAAGATGCGGATATATTCCCTCTGTGCCTGGGTGTACCCAGGCGGAATCCTGTCCTTGATTAAAGCATGGATGGCCGGGAGGTTGAACAGCTTCTCAGAGAACTCCTGGTCGGGCACGGTATTGATGAGCACCGTGCACTTCTCCTGTTCCTCCAGCAGGTACTCCATCACCTTCTTCAAATTCTGGAACTCATCCTGGCAGTTGGAGAGAAGATTCCGATCCAGCTCAGTAAAGAGGTCACGCTCAATGTCGTCGAGCAGGTCATATTGGCTCCCGTAGTATTTGTAGAAGGTGGTCCGGTTGATCTGCGCCCGCCCGCACAGCTCAAATATGGTGATCTTTCCAATGGGCTTTTCCTGAAGCAGCTGGATCAGCGCGTCTTTGAGCAGGGTTTTGCTCAGCCGAATCCTCTGATTTTCCATTTCCTCCTCCCCCTTCCCTCAACAAATCTGAACAATTTGTTGAGACGAAAGCAAACTCTTTTGGATGTGTTTACAACAAAACATCCTGAAATCAACAGTTGGTTGATATTAAGGCTCGTTGTATATTATCCTGAAAAAACGGTGGGAAGTCAATGTTTGAAAATCTGGAGGTGGGCTGGTCATGAAAAAAATTGCGGATTTCATCGTCAAAAAAAGGTTTCTTGTCCTTGCCGTCATGTCTGTCCTCATGGTGGTATGCGCCATTCTGATGCCCCAGGTGCCTATCAACACCGATATGACCAAATACCTGCCCGACAGTTCCTCCATGAAGATGGGGCTGGAACTCATGGAAGAGGAGTTCCCCGATACGGAGATCGCCAAGAGCATCCGTGTGATGTTCACCGGCCTGGGGAGCTCTCAGAAGGAGGAGGTCCTTAACCTCCTGGAGGGCATTCCCTATGTCAGCAGCGTGGATTACGACGCCCAGAGCGGGGACTACAACCGGGATAACCACACCCTTTATGTGGTCAATACCGCCTATGACTACGGTTCGCCCGAGGAGCGCTCCATTGAGACGGCCCTCTCGGAGAATTTTACGGGCTACTCCATGATCTTCAAAAACAACGACACCAGCACCAGCGATATCCCCCTGTGGATCATCGGCGCGGCCCTGGCCATGGTGATGGCCATCCTCTTTGTGATGTGCAGCTCCTGGATAGAGCCCCTGCTCTTTCTGGCGGCCATCGGATTCGCCGTCGTCATCAACATGGGGACCAACCTTCTTCTTGGGAGCGTCTCCTACATCACATTCTCCATGGCGGCGATTTTGCAGCTCGTCCTCTCCATGGATTACTCCATCATCCTGATGAACCGCTACCGGCAGGAGCTCCGGAAAAACAGAGACAGGCCGGAGGCCATGAAAAACGCGCTGACAGGCGCCTTCTCCTCCATCGCCAGCAGTGCCATGACCACCATCGTGGGCCTGCTGGCCCTGGTGTTTATGAGCTTCAAGATTGGCCTGGACCTGGGCGTTGTGCTGGCCAAGGGAATCCTCATCAGTATGCTCTGCATCCTGACCGTGCTGCCCTGCCTCATCCTGTCCTGCCACAGCTTGATTGAACGGACGGCAAAAAAGGAGCCCGCCCTGCGCATGAACAGGGCCGCATCTTTCTGCTACCGCTTCCGAATCGTGTTTGCGGCGGCCTTTGCGGTCCTCTTTGTCGGGGGGTACTTCCTGCAGGGTAACACCCAGACCGTCTACACGCTGGTCACCGAGGACCCCATCGCCGGGCTCTTTCCCACCTCCAACACGGCCGTCATGCTGTACCGCAACGAGGATGAGGCCCAGGTCGCCGGAATTGCCAGGCAGCTGGAGGCGAATCCCTCCGTCAAGAGCGTCCTGAGCTACTCCACCACCCTGGGGGAGCCCTACAGCGCCCAGGACCTCGCCGGCATGATGGACGGCCTGGAGGGCGGCGCGGAGATCGACCCCTCCCTGCTGAATATCCTCTACTATGACTATTTTACGGAGGAGGCCCCTCCTGATCTGGCCGTGGGCGAATTCCTCTCCTTCCTGTCCAGGGACGTTTTGACAAACGACGCCTTCGCCCCCTACCTGGGAGAGGACGTGAAAGGGAACGCAGCCCGTCTCCAGCAGTTCTCAGATCCCCAGGCCCTGACGCGTCCCCGGAGCGCCCGGGAGCTCGCGGACTTCCTGGGTATGGGCGGGGAGGAGGCCGAACAGCTTCTCCTGTACTACTACGCTCAGAACGGCGGGGTGGATACAGGCTCCATGACCCTGCCCGACTTCGCCAGCTTTGTGAAAAACGAAGTGGCCGCAAATGAGGAGTACGCCTCCCTGTTTGACGGCCAAACCTTGGCCCAGCTACAGAGCCTCTCCACCTTCACCGACGCCAGGGCCATGACCGCCCGCTACGGTCCCCGGAAGATCGCCAGCCTGCTGGGCATGGACGGGGAGACCGTCAAGCTGTTGTTCGCCTATTACTACGCCCTCTCGGACAGCTACGACCCGGGTTCCATGACGCTCCCCGAATTTGTCCAGTTCCTGCGCAGCGACGTGGCCTCCAACCCCATGTTCTCCCCCTCCTTGGGGGAATCCACCCTGTCCCAGTTGGAGCTGCTCTCCCGGTTCACAGACAGAGCGGCCATTGAGAAGCAGATGACCGGCCAGGAGCTCTCCTCCCTGCTGGGCATGGATGAGGCCATGACCGGCCAGATCTTCCGCCTGTACTATGGGGACGCGGACGCCGGGGAGAGCGGCGAAGCCCAAGCCATGACCCTGCCCCAGTTCACCGGCTTCCTGGCGGATGAGCTGCTGACCAGCGGGGCGTATGACGCATACTTTGACGGCGAGACAAGGGCGCAGCTCACCGGAGCCAATCGCCTGGTGGCTGCTGCCGCATCCGGACAGGAGCTGGGGGCCTCCCAGCTCGCCGAAGCGACAGGCATGCCCGCCGCCACAGTGGAATCCCTCTTCGCCTACCGCTCCGCCCTCACCGGCCAGGAGGTCATGGGCATGGCCCTGCCCGACTTCCTGGACTTTGTGACAGACAGCGCGGCGGCAAGCCCGGAGTTCTCCCCCCACTTTGACGAGGCCGCCCTGGCCCAGCTGAACGGGATCAAACCCCTGGTGCAGGCCGCCGCCTCCGGTCAGGCCTTTACCGCTCCGGTTCTGGCCGGATATCTGGGCATGGAGGAGGAATTGGCGGAGCAGGTCTTCGCTCTGTACGCCGGCGGCCCCGCCGGGGATCATACGCTCTCCCCCAAACAGATGGTGGACTTCCTGCTCTCCAGCGAGGCCTTTGTCCCCTATCTGGACGAGGGAACTTTGGCCCAGCTCACCATGCTTCAGGCCGTCATGGAGAGCACCCTGGCAGAAACGCCCTGCTCCTCCGTTCAGATGGCGCAATTCCTGGGCATGGAGGAGAGCATGGTAAAACTGCTCTACGCCTACCACACCGCCCTCTACGGCGACACCGGCGATTGGCGCCTCTCCGTCCGCACAGTTGTCAATTTTCTCGTTAAAAACAGCAGGGAGTTCGGCGGTCTGCTGGGGAGCCGGGAGCTCTCCCAGCTCCGGCAGGCCCAAAAACTCATCAACGGCTCGGTATCCGGCGCACAGTATACCGCCCAGGAGCTGGCGGAGATCATCGGAATGGAGGCGGAGCAGGTCGGCCAGCTCTATCTTCTCTCCCTCAGCAAGCGGGGGGAGACCAGCGGCTGGCGGCTGTCCATTGAGGACTTTGTGGACTTCGCGGCAGACAGTGTCCTGTCCGGCGCCGGGTCCTTTGGGGCGCCGGACGGGGCCGCGACCGATGAGTTGACCTCCGCCCGGGCGCTGATCCACGCCGTCCTCTCCCAAAAGTCCTACTCCCCGGCGGAGCTGAGCGGACTGCTCTCCGGCCTGGCGAAGGGGCTGGACAGCGACACAATAGAGCTGCTGTATCTGTATCACGCCAGCCTCCGGGACAGCGACCCCCAGTGGAAGCTCT
>JAHZEH010000182.1 GCA_019421925.1 Clostridia bacterium | reverse complement strand
AGGACGTCCACGGTGGGAAAACCCAGCGTCTGAAGCCGCGTTCCGGTCCTGGGATCGAGCTCCCGCACCACCCCGCACAGCGCCTGATACAGCCGCCGCTCCGAATTTTGCAGGGCCGTCAGCCAAAATACCTTGGCGGGCCGGGGCGGTTCTTCGAAAAATTTCCGCACCGCCGTGGTCTTTCCAAAACCGGAGGGGGCCTCCACAAAGGCAACGGGATACTGCGCCAGCAGTTCCAGCCTGTCAAGAAGTTTCTCCGGAAAATAGAGGGCGGCCAGGTTGTATTTTCTTGCTCTTGGCATCTGTCTCCCTGCTCTCCTATGGATTTCAAGTTACTCCCATCATACGCACAAAAAAGAGGAATGGCAAGAACCTGCCATTCTTCTCAGCCTATCAGAAAGCGGCCGCCCACCTTTGGGAAATCGGAGCTTTTCAGGGACTGCCAGAGCTTAACCCCAACAGCATGACGCCTTGCTGAAGCGCCGGAGCGCCATGGGTTCCCGGAAACAGGGAGGGCTGCAGGAGCTGATCCCCCAGGGTCATGAACTCCTTTCCCGGGCACGCGCCCTTAAAACAATGGGTTTTTCAGGGCCGGAAGTGTGGCGGCCGGCCTTCATTTTCTTGCATTCGCCCCTTTCACCCCACGCCGCCAAGAAGGATCAGGGCGGTCAGAGTATATCCCAGCGCCGCCCCGGCCATCAGAAGGCCGAGAACAAACGCCGCCTGTGCGCCCCTCCCCTTCTTTCTCCCGCGCCAACCCAGAAAAGCGGACAGGAGCCCTGAGCAGAACAGCGCAGCGCACCCTCCCACCGTCATAGTCTCAACCTGTGACGCCCTCGGGCAGAAGGGAGACGACCTCTATTCCGGCAATCATCCCTTCCACCACCGGAGCGTCCTCCTCATAATTGTCCGCGTCGATTGTGCTGGCAAAATAGAGGTCCCAGCCATCGGTCTGGATATAGATGTCAATATGGTTGGAGGTATCCTCATTTTCCCCTGTGAGATAAACCGCACGCCAGACGGGATAGGAGAGCCTCTCGCTCAGCGCCTGGTCCGGGGCGATCTGGTAGTCCCTGAGGACGCGCTCCCCCGACAGCCTCTCAATATTCCCCGTGACGCTCTCCTCCCCATATTCCACACTGTGAAGAGTATACAGCGCTATATACACAGAACCGCCTTCGGCCAGGTAACCGCTGCCATACTCCCCCTCCTCATTCTCATAGGTGTCCACCTGCTCAAGGTCCTCGGGCAGGTTTTCAAATTCCAGGGCCGGAATCAGCTCCCCATCCTCCGGTACGGGCTCCTCTTCCGGCAGCTCGCTGAGCTCCGGTTGGGACGCCGCAGCGGGGCTGGGCTCCGGACCAGCGGCAGTCTCCTGGGTGGGCGCGGAAGTTCCCGCCGTACCCACCGGCTGTACCTTCTGGGAGCAGCCCCCCAGAAGAGCCCCCGCCAGAAACACACAAAGCAACCAAGCAATCCACTTTTTCATCTCTAGGCCTCCTGTTCTGTTCAAGCCGGTTTTCTCAGCCCGCCGGGAACTCCCGGACGGTAAAGGAGTCCAGAATGGAGTTGAACAGCAGGCGCTGCTCGTCGTCGTTGGGATCTCTCAAAATAATGATTCCATAGAGTTCCCCAGGCTCCACCTCCTTCAGCTCTCCGAAGATATAGACGGGCGAGGAAGCGGCGGTCTCAATGGTCCAGTTCATGCGGGCCAGAGTATCCCCCTCTGCCCCTTGATTCTTATAGTTGTAGAACTCGATGACATCCCCGAACATAATGGGCACATAGTCGAAGACCGTGGCCTCCATATACTGCTGCAAAAAGCTGTCCGCGTCCAGAGTGCTGTTGATCCACTTGGCATAGATGTCCTCAACAGCCAGAAAATAGTTCATATCAATGAGCGTCACCCTGCCGTCAAATATGTTCTCCGAGATCTCCATATAATCCGGATAGGTCAGGGCAAGGTTCCATCTGGGTATCTGCAGCTCATAGCAGCCCTCCCCCAGATATTCCCTCTGGCTCATCTCCCCCAGAGGCTCTATATCGCTGGTCTCCTCCGGCACATCAATATAGCCGGTCTCCTCCGGCTGATACTCCTCCGTCTCAGTTACGTCCGGCGTCCAGGGTGTGGTGCCGGTTTGCAAAACTGCGCTCTCCACTTTGAGTGTGTCCATCACTGCATGATACACCTTTTTGCACTCGTCCTGCCCGCCCTCCACTGCGCCATAGCCCGTAAGAATGCAGCGGTTGTTCTGGATACTCCCCCTGAGCTGGTAGTATACTTTCTGGTTTTCCTCATACATCATCTGGAAGGTTGACTCCCCCACCGGGCTGCCGGCGCTGCCTGCCGCCTGGTAAGAGGCGTTTTCAACCTCAACTCCGTCGGTGACCCCCTGCTGTATCTCCCTCAAAGTCAGTTCCATGGCATCCCGGGCCTCGTTTGTGTCCAGATAGCTCTCATAGACCGGTGTGGCGTCCATCACAAGGATCAAGCGATCCTCTCCCTGGGTAATCATGAGGCCCTCCTCATCGTCGCTGTAGACAATCCAATCCTTTGGATATTGCAGGGAAACGCCCAGGGTACTGGAGCAGGTTTGGGACAGTTCTATCCCGCTCCCTGCGCAGCCCGCAAGAACACCGAACAACACCATTATTGCCAGGGATACCGTCCATCCCCTTCTCTTCATCACCGTATCCTCCTTCATCTTCTCATTCGCCTCAGCGGACAAGAACAAACACGGTTTCCACGACCTGCCGCCGCCCCCTGAGAATACCTTCGGGCCTGCGTCCTGCTCCCCCGTTCGGGGCAAGGCGCAAAAATCCAGCGGTCTCAAGGAGATGATTGCGGTTTTAAGGCATTGGCATATGTCTTGAAATCTCCGGGGCAAATGCCCGTAGCACAGGCAGAGGCCCCTGGAAGCGGGCCGCCCTTTGACCACTGGGAGCAGGATCAGTATAGCACGCCTGCATATTCCCATCTGTTCCCCAACTGGTCAATTTACTTCCCCTCTTTCCTATGATATAATTCCATTCGTGTGTAAATTATCAGGAAGAAGTGGAAATCATGGAAAAACATCAGAAAAACGCATTGCTCTCCCGCTGTGCACTCTTTGGAGCCGCCCTCATCTGGGGAAGCTCCTTCTTTGTGGTCAAAAACACGGTGGACGTATTCCCCCCCAATCTCCTCCTGGCATTCCGCTTTACCATCGGAGGATTGCTCCTCGCCCTCGTCTTTTGGAAGAAACTGCGCCTGCTCAACAGGGAATATCTCTGGAAAGGCGGCTTGACCGGCATCCTCCTCTTTGCGGCATACAGCATGCAGACCATCGGCATCACGGATACCACGCCCGGCAAAAACGCTTTTTTGACCGCGGTATACTGCGTAATCGTCCCCTTCCTCAACTGGCTTGTGTCGAGGGAGAGACCGGACGGCTATAACTGGGCGGCGGCCCTGCTGTGCATCACGGGCATTGGCCTGGTTTCTCTCACAGAGGGATTCACCATGCGTTTTGGGGACATCTTTACCTTCATCGGCGGCTTCTTTTACGCCGCCCACATGATTGCGGTGGCCCGCTTCGGCAGGGAAAAGGACCCCTTTCTGCTGACGATCGTGCAATTCGGCTCGGCGGCCGTGTGCTCCTGGATCGCAGGCCTCTGCTTTGAGACCATACCTTCATCCCTCAGTACGGACAGCCTCCTGGGTCTGCTCTTCCTGGCGGTGTTCGCCTCCGCGGGCGCTCTCCTGCTGCAGAACGTAGGCCAGAAGGGGACCTCTGCCACCTCCGCCTCCATCATCCTCAGCCTGGAATCGGTGTTTGGCGTGCTCTTCTCCGTGCTCATCTACGGCGAGGCCCTTACCGCCCGCCTGGTGCTCGGCTTCGCCCTCATCTTCGCCGCCGTCATCACCTCCGAAACCAAACTCTCCTTCCTGCGCCGGAGCAAACCCGCGCATGAATGAGCGGCTATTTAACGGTCTGATTTTATAGCCGCGGAATGCCGAAAGGGCGGGTAGCTTCCACGTTCCCGTTTGGCAGCGAGCCGCGGCGGAAAGACTCCGGTCTGACAGCGTTTTGCGCTGTGCATACAAGTTCTGAGAAAGCGAGAAATATCCATTGATTACTGTAACGGACGTGGGCCTGCAATACGGCGGCCAGGTTCTCTTCAAAAACGTCAGCCTCAAATTCACCCCGGACAACTGCTACGGCGTCATCGGGGCCAACGGCGCGGGGAAATCCACCTTCCTCAAAATTCTCTCAGGGGAATTGGAACCGGGTTCCGGCTCGGTGTCCATCCCGCCCGACACCCGCATGTCCGTGCTTAAGCAGGACCATTTCCAGTTTGACGCCTACTCCGTCATGGATACCGTCATCATGGGCAATCCCCGCCTGTATGAGATCATGCGGCAGAAGGAGGAGCTCTATGCCAAGGAGAATTTCTCCGAGGAGGACGGCGAGCTCGCTGCCAGGCTGGAAGGGGAATTCGCCGAGCTGGACGGCTGGAACGCTGAGACCGAGGCGGCCCAGCTCCTCCAGGGTTTGGGTCTGGGTACAGACCTGCACTACGCTCAGATGCATACCCTGCTCGACAGCGAGAGGGTCAAAGTGCTGCTGGCCCAGGCCCTCTTCGGGCATCCCCAGATCATCCTGCTGGACGAGCCCACCAACCATCTGGACGTGCGCTCCATCGAATGGCTGGAGGATTTCCTGCTGGACTTCCCCGGCACCGTCATCGTGGTCAGCCAT
>JAHZEH010000018.1:14877-16407 GCA_019421925.1 Clostridia bacterium | reverse complement strand
ATCAAGACTCGCTATCCCAGCGCGGTGGACGCCGCGATTGCCGCCTGCAGGAGCCTGGCGCCGGACGCCAGGACCATCATCCTCGACGAAAGCCGCATCATGGTGGGCAACTGGAAGCGCTTCACCGACGGCATGCCCGGCGTGAATTTTATCCCCGGCGTCGAGCCCTTCAAGGAGATCCGCTATATCAAGCATGAGGAGGAGGTCGAACTCCTCCGCCGCTCCGCCAACATCACCGAGGAGGCATTCTTCGAGGCGGTCAAGATGATCAAGCCGGGCGTGAGCGAATACGACATCGCCATGGCTTTCAACAGGGAGGTCTCCGCCCGCGGCGCCGAGCCCTATTTCTTCGTCGTGACCTGCGACGAGCGCGCCGCCTATTCCGACACCTGCTATCTGGAGAGCCAGATCGTCAAGCCGGGCTCGGTTCTGCGCTTTGACATGGGCTGCATCTATAAGCACTACCGCAGCGATATCGCCCGCACCGTAGTGGTGGGCCGCAACGAGAAGGCGGAGAATGCCTATGCGGCGACGCTGGCGGGCGAGGCCGCCGCCATTGCCGCCATTAAGCCGGGCATCACGGCGGGCGAGGTGTTTGAGATTGCCGAATCCGTGACCCAGAAGAACGGCCTGCCCCACTATAAGCGCCACCACACCGGCCATGGCATCGGCATGGCTACCTATGACGCGCCCTCCATCGTGCCCGGTTCCACCGTGCCCCTGGAGGAGGGGATGACACTGTGCATTGAGACGCCCTACTATGAGATTGGCTGGGGCGGCGTACAGGTGGAGGATACCATTGTCGTGCGCAAGGACGGCGCGGAATATCTGACCAAATCTTCCCGGGAACTGATTTTTGTGGAGGGCTGAGATGAGCTATTTCACCGGAACACTCAAATGCGTGCGCTGCGGCCATGAGCTGGCCCCCGGCGAGAGCCCCTATGACGGCTGCTCCGCCTGCAAGGCCGAGGGGATCAGCTCCAACTACACCACGGTTTATGATTTCTCTGGCAGCTCTAAAGAGGAGATTGCCCAAAAATACAGGGAAGGTCAGGCCAAGAAGGGCTTCTGGAAGCACCGGGAATTCCTGCCTGTGGACGAATCCGTCCCCGGCGTGGACATCGGCCAGGGCTGCACCCCTCTGCTCCACTGCAGGAAGCTGGGCGAGAAGTTCGGCCTCAAGAACCTCTATATCAAGAACGAGACCCTCAACCCCACCTGGTCCTATAAGGACAGGCTGTGCGCTGTGGGCGTGACCCGCGCTGTCCAGGAGGGCGCCCCCGCCATCACGGTCTCCTCCACGGGCAATCACGGCGCGGCCGCCGCTGCCTGCTCCGCCGCCGCGGGCCTGCCCTGCGTGGTGTTCACAGTGCCCCAGGTGCCCCAGACCATGAAGACCCTCATGCAGGCCTATGGCGCCTGCGTCATGGTCACGCCCACCTCCCTGGACCGCTGGGTCATCATGCGCCAGTGCGTGGAGAAGAAGGGATGGTATCCCCTCTCCGGCTACGTTGCTCCCCCTATCGGCAG
>JAHZEH010000018.1:9393-14867 GCA_019421925.1 Clostridia bacterium | reverse complement strand
AACCCCTACGGCGTGGATGGCTACAAGACGATCGCTTTTGAGCTCTTTGATGAGCTGGGCGAGCTGCCCGACTATATCGCCGTGCCCTCCGCCTATGGCGACGGCCTCTACGGCACCTGGAAGGGCTGCCGCGATCTGGTGGAGACGGGTATTGCGGGGAACAAGCCCCACATGATCCAGTCCGAGGTGTACGGCTCCATGAAGGAGACCCTGCGCCAGAAGTCCGAGACCATCATCACCGTGCCCAAGGACAGGGATTGGACGGTCTCCTTCTCCATCGGCGGGGACACCAGCACTATGCAGGCCTATGCCGCGATGAAGGAGTCGGACGGCATGGCCGAGACCAGCAACGACGACGAGACCATGGCCATGCAGGCCCTGCTGGGCCGCATGGAGGGCATCTATGCCGAGGCCTCCTCCGTGACCACCCTGGTGGCCATTGAGAAGCTGGCCGCCGCGGGCAAGATCCCGGCGGATGCCACCGTGGTGGCAGTCATCAGTTCCTCCGGCCTCAAGGACCCCGAGTCCACCGCAGAGCGCATGCCTGCTGTGCCCACGATCCAGCCCAATTTTGAGGAGCTGGGCAGGGCGCTGCGGGAGGACTATGGCGTGGACCTGAAAATTTGACAGAATTGAACTTATAAGATAGAGGAGAAAATCATATGGACATCAAGACCATCGCAACCCAGAAAGCCCCCGCCGCCATCGGCCCCTATGCCCAGGGCGTCATCGCAGGCAATATCGCCTTCCTCTCCGGCCAGCTCGGCCTGGATCCCGCAACCGGCGCACTCGCCGAGGGCGTGGAGGCCCAGACCCATCAGGCGATGAAGAATATCGGCGCTATGCTCGAATCCCAGGGCGCGTCCTATGGAAACATCGTTAAGACCACCATTTTCGTCCAGGATCTGGGCGACTTTGGCAAAGTCAACGAGATCTACGCCAGCTATTTTTCCGGTTCCTTCCCGGCCCGCAGCTGCGTGGAAGTGGCTAAGCTCCCTAAGGGCGGCCTGGTGGAGATTGAGTCCATCGCTGTGCTTTAAGCCATAGGCACAGCCCCTCAAAAAAGCCCGCGGAAATATTCCGCGGGCTTTTTTTGCGTGCCGGAGGATCGGAGGGGAGGAGGGACGGCGCCCCGGCGGCTATGCTGGACGGGCCCTGACCCGCGCCTATGGCGGGCGCTCCGGACGGGCCCAGACCGGAGGGGAACGCGGCCCATGGCGGGACGTTTGCGCCGGCCCTGCAGGGTGAAGCGGAGGGGCTATGGAGCGATTCCAGCCCAAGCGCTTTCCAGGGTGTGCGTCAGGAAAAGCCGTTTCCGGGTTGCGGCGCGGCCCGTTCTCCCCCCGGCAGGAGGCCCGGAGGGGGACGCATGCCGGGCTGTGTATCGAGGGGTGAGGAGCTGATTGCAGCCGTAGCCGGAACGTGCCGGGGCCTTTGGGGCGGAGAGGAAGCCCCAATCCCCGCGCCGGGGAGACGCCGGCCCGGATGCGGGCGGCGGGCCGGCACTTTTGAAGTCCCCGGGATTCTGTGATATGATAAACAAAATGCGGCCTGCGGGGCGCGGGGAAGGAGAGGAGATAGGCTCTATAAAAACGGAGATGTGGCGCGGCTGCTGGGCATTTCCAAGGAGGCTCTCCGTCTGTATGAGCGGAGGGGGATGATCAAGGCAATCCGGGACGAGGAGACGGGCTACCGCTACTATGAGCCCCTGGACATGACCTCCCTCATTCGCTGCCGCAGCTACCGGCGCTATGGTTTCACCATGAATGAGACCACCGACCTGATGACCACAAAGTCTCTGGATTTTGTGGTGGAAAAATACAAGGAGCGGGAGGAGGCCCTGGAGAAGAGCATCTTCTGGGATCAGAAGATGCTGGAGTACCTGCGCTATATCCGGGGGGTAGCGGAGACCATCCCCACGGATTACATGCAGTGCCGGGTGGAACAGTCCCCGCCCCTGTACCGGTTCGAGTATATGAGCGGCGGCGTGCTCAGCCTGACAGAGAGAACGTGGCCCCTGTTCTCCACCTGGATGGATAAGGTGCCCTTCGCGGCCCTGTCCATTGTCTGGTCCCTGGCCGCTATGCTGGAGGACCGGACCTCCGTGACGGCGGGACTGTGCATCCCGGCGGAGGTGGCCGTCCCCCTGGACTTCTATCTGGGGGAACCGGTACAGTATTTCCCCGCGCGAAAATGCGTCTATACTCTGGCTTCAGAGGACCGCAACCGTTTCGATACCCCCAGCTCCTTCCGCCATGTGCGGGAGTACATGGCGGGGGAGGGGCTCACCCCTGTGGACGACCCCTACTGCCGGACTTTTCTCTCCTGGGATAAGGGGGGAAACTACACGCGGTTCCGCCAGGTATGGACGCCGGTGGAATAAGAGGACAGAGCTGGAGCCGGAAGGGATTTGCGCCTTCCGGCTCCGGGTGTATACGGGACCATGCGGCGGACCGTGGGGCTGCGGGGACGCCCGGCCCGGCCATGGCGCGGGGGAGAGCATGAGGGCTGGGGGTGAAAAATATTTTTTAGCAATATCCCTTGACTTTACACATGGTTTCGGCTTTAGCATAGACATGCACCGGTGTAACAATGTGATTAGGAGAATGGACATGAAATCTGTAAATAGAGCTAAGATGCTGCTGTCTTTGCTGCTCTGCCTGGCTATGGTTTTCTCTCTGGCCGCCTGCAGCGCCGCCTCCAACGAGCCGGAGGCCACCCCCACGGCGACGGACGCTCCCGCGCCCTCCGCCGCCCCCGAGGCTACTCCCGAACAGACTGGCTACACCCCCGGGACTTACACCGCTACGGTCAACGGCCACAACGCGCCCATGACCGTGGAGGTCACGGTGAACGAGAGTGCCATTGAGAGCGTCAACGTCACCTCCGACTTTGAGACCATCGGCGTCGGCAAGGTCGCCATCGAGAGGACTACTGCGGCCATCGTGGACGCCCAGTCCCTGGCTGTGGATATCATCACCGGCGCCTCCATTACGACCCGCAGCGTCATTTCGGCCGCCAAGGACTGCCTGACCCAGGCGGGCGGGGACATCGAGGCCCTGACCGCCGAGAAGCCCGCTGAGCCCGCGCAGGAGCTGACCTATGACGCCGACGTGGTCGTGATCGGCGGCGGCGGGGCCGGCCTTGCGGCCGCCATCTCCGCCCAGCAGAACGGGGCAAAGGTCATCGTTCTGGAGAAGCTGGGCATTGCCGGCGGCTCCACCAACGTCTCCGAGGGCGCTCTCAATGCGGTTGACCCCGGCCGCCAGGGAGCCCAGGGCATCGAGGACTCCGTTGAGAAATTCTACACCCAGACCCTGGAGGGCGGCCACAACGTGGGCACCCCCGAGCTGGTGGACTTCCTGACCAAGAACGCCTATGGCGCGGTGGAGTGGATGGAGTCCCTGGGCGTGGAGTTCAAAGCCGAGGTGGGCACCGCCACCGGCGCGCTCTGGCAGCGCAGCCATTACCCCGTGACCCCCTCCGGCAACAGCTATATCCGGGTTTTCCAGAACTATATTGACCAGACAAACGGCGGTATCGAGCTGATGCTCGAGACCCAGGCTACCGAGCTGGTTGTCACTGACGGCCGCGTGACGGGCGTTGTGGCTAAAAACGGAGACAACAAGGTCACTGTCAACGCCGCGAAGGGCGTCATCATCGCCACGGGCGGTTTCGGCGGCAACATTGAGATGCGCCAGGAGGTCAACACCGGCGTTTGGTCCCATGTCAAGCTGGACTCCTCCATCGGCTGCACCAACCTGATGCTGGCCGCCCAGGGCGAGGGCATTGTCATGGCCCAGGCCATCGGCGCCCAGGTTACCGGCATGTCCGATATTCAGCTCCATCCCTGCGGCACCCCCGGTACCGGCCTGATGGAGAACATCCGTACCTCCGGCCGCAACAGGATTTTTGTCAACAAGACGGGGGCCCGCTTTGTCAACGAGGGCGCAGCCCGCGACGTGCTGGCTCAGGCTATCTTTGACCAGGAGGATTCCACCTATTGGATCGTGGTCAACTCCGTGCGCTATCCCTCCCGCGACTGGGTGGACGCCAACGGCGCGACCATTGAAAACATGGTGGCTCAGGGCTCTGTGATCGAGGCTGACACACTGGAGGAGCTGGCCGGCAAGTGCGGCATGGACGCCGCCACCCTGCAGGCCTCTATCGACGGCTACAATGCGGTGGTCCGCGGTGAGAAGGAGGATGAGCTGGGCTTCCTGGCAAACAACTCCGCTGACGTGGAGCTCACCGAGGGCCCCTGGTATGCCTGCAAGAAGGTCCCCACCGTTCATCATACCATGGGCGGCCTCAAGATCAACGTGAATACCCAGGTGCTCGACGAATCCGACCAGCCTATCCCCGGCCTGTATGCCGCAGGCGAGGTCACCGGCGGAATCCACGGCAGCAACCGCCTGGGCGGCAACGCCATTGCGGACTGCATGGTCTTTGGACGCCAGGCCGGCCTGATGGCCGCCACGGCGGAGTAAGGTTCATCAACGCATTCAAACGATCAAACGAGAGACCCCCCGCATTAGCAGGGTGTTCGTAAGACAGTAAATAGGCAAAAGGCGTGGCTTTTTGGTCACGCCTTTTGCATTAAGAGGATAGCCGCTTTCGCGGCGCAAGGGGTGTAGCCCCTTGTTCGGAACATAGTGACGCAAAACGCCCCGGACATTCAGGTGTCCGGGGTGTTCGGTCTCACCGAGCACACATACGGGGCTTGCCCCGTATAGAAGTGCGCCCTTTATCCGTTCGACAAATTAGCCAATTTATGATTTGTATGTAGCATATACACTTCTTTAGGGGTTGAACAATACACCACTTTTGGCGGGGCGTTCAACTTCAGGGGAAAATCGCTGATATTTTCCAAAACGTCTAAATTGAAAGATTGTTTCAGATACGTTTTTTGCGCAAAAGAGCGGCGAAGCCCATGCCTCGCCGCCCCAGTGGCTCTGTTTTACCTGATCAGCGCGGTGTAGTCGACGCCGCCGATGGTGAGCGTCCTGCCGCCGTTGTGGGACAGCACGACCTCGTCGGTCTGCGCGCCCACGCCGTGATAGAACTCCTCCAGCGCAACGGTGGAGACGACGTCGCCCGTGACGAACCGCAGCGTGTCGCCCTTGCGGCTGAGCATCTGGATGTCCTCCAGCGCACCCACCAGCGCCACACCACCCTTAGCCGCGGTGAAGGTCACCACGCCGTCCTCGACGCTCTCTTCATACGCAACATCGTTACCGTCCCTGTCCACCACGCGGTAGAACTTGCGCAGCGCATAATAGGTTTCCGCGGACTCACTCTCGCCCTTCACAGGCAGCGTGGAGTTGATCTGCACCTTGTCACCGCCGTTGCCTGCGAGTACCTCCGCACCGCTCACGCCGTTGAGCACGACATTCTTGCCCAGTGTGATCTGTATGTTGCTGGGGTTATCGGGATGTTCATTGCCGATGATGAGCAACATACAGATCACACTG
>JAHZEH010000018.1:0-9383 GCA_019421925.1 Clostridia bacterium | reverse complement strand
ATCTTATCGACCTGCGCATTGCCGCTGATCTCGATGCTTCCCCCGCTCTTATCATCACCATAGCCTTCCATGCCGATGTCACTCGCCTCATGGCCCATCTGTACGGACAGAATCGCGTTGTCCGTAATGATGATGGAGCCGTTCATGGCTTCATCATCGGAAGCGCCTATCGCTGTTCCTTCACCGTCTGCTTTGGCGGTCACCTGGGCGTTGCCCCGGATGACGATGGATCCGCCGGAGAATGAGCCGTTATCAGCGCTGCCGATTGCGGCAGAGTCATCGCCCATTGTCATATCCACATTCACTTGTGAATAGCCGTCGATGACTACGTTGCCATTATAGTCTGCATTTTCGCCCGAGCCGATGCCCGCAGCCTCAGAGAAGTAAGCCGTGGCGCGCACATTGACCTTCGCTTCGTCTGTGATATGGATGGTTCCGGTGAAACCCTCACTGTCTTTCGAGCCAATGCCCGCGCCGTCGCCATTCGTTTCGATCGACAGTGTTCCGTCACCCACGATAGTCAGTCTGCCACTGCTGACATGTACAACCGCATCGTTAGTGCTTGCATTGTCGATTTCCAAATCGCTTTCGCCCTTCAGCGTCACGATTGCGGCAGTGTCGCCCTCGATGTTTATTATGGTTCCGTTGCTGAGGACCACAACATTCTCGAGTGCAAGGTTGACCGTTGCACCATCCCTTGATTCAACGGTAATCTGCTTATTATTGACTTGTTTACCATCAGAAGTGATGACAGTATCGGTATCCTCCACGCCCGCCTCGCCATTCTGGCTGACGTACTGCTTTCCGTTCTCGGTGTAGATGTTCACATTGCCGTTCTCGAGCTCCCAGCTTGCTGCCAACGCTGTCGTGGGCAGCAGACAGATCACCAGCGTCAGGGCCAGTGCAACGAGGGGCAGTTTTTTCTTTTTCATCAAGTTGTCCTCCTTTTCCGGTCGTCCGCGCGCTGTACAAGGAAACGCCAATATTAACTTCAGTCTACATGTTCGGTATAATACAAAGGTTGGTAGTGTCAAGAGTTATGCGCAAACTTAAAAATGTCTCTGGTAGAAATCTATTACAGGGGGCGGCTTAACCGCCCCTTGGTTACCTTTCAGCGGTCAGGGCGCAAAGGGTCAAGGGCGGCGGTACGCCGCTCGTCTTGCCCTTGACGCTTTGTAAACTGGCTGCTACTTACCCAGCCAGCGGCTCCTGCTCCATGGCTTCCAGATGCTTCATGTTCATATACTTCTTGCTGCCCCACTGGGTTCCAGCCACATGACGCAGCCGGGCGTAGACCAGCATCAGGGCGGAGTTCCCGTCCGGGAAGGCACCCACCACCCGCGTCCTGCGCCGGATTTCCCGGTTCAGCCGCTCAATGGCATTGTTTGTTCGGATCTTCGTCCAGTGCTCCGTGGGAAAGTCGCAGTAGGTCAGCGTTTCCTCAATTCCCGTCTCTATCTTCTTTGCGGCTTCCGACAGCTTCATCGCCTTCAGTTCCGCAACCACTGCAGCGGTCTTCTCCCGGGATGCCTTCTTGCTCTCCTGGGCATGGGTCGCTTTGAGCATCTTCGCCACATTCTTGGCTTTGGATTTGGGCACAACAGAGAAAACATTTCTGTAGAAATGTACCACGCAGCGCTGGTATTTTGCCTCCGGGAACACCTCTCCCACAGCTTCCAGCATTCCAAGGCACTTGTCTCCGACAATCAGCTTGCACCCTCAAGACCTCGTCCGCGAAGCCATTGGAAGAAGCTGACCCAGCTGGCCTTGTCCTCCTTCATCCCTTCGGCTGCACCCAAAACCTCACGATAACCGTCCTCATTGACTGCAATCGCCACCAAAACGGCTACATTTTCGTACTCACCGCCCCAATTTCGCTTGAGATAGATTCCGTCCACATACACATAGGGATACACAAGTGAAATCGTATAATAAGTTAAGGTGAGCATTTTGCGATAACCCTTTATTTTCAAGGCTTTTGGAAGATTTTATTAAAACTCTGTGAGGGTCAATAACCACTTATAAAATCGTGGTTTTCAAATTCAAGTTTATTGGTTTTTTTAATCGTATCATACGGATTAAATTTATACAGGAACAGTCCCGGCAGACATTACTGCCGGGACTGAAACTGCTTTACGAACACCCGCCATTAGCGGGGGGGCTCTTCAGACTGTCGAAAAACTCCGGGATCGTCAAGGGGTGTACCCCTTGACTTAAATCCGGCTCTGACGACATGTGCGTCAGAACGGATGAAAACCTTAAGGTTTTCGTTCTTTGCTGGTTTTGCCGCCCGGCGAAGCGAAGCGGAGCAGGCAAAACCAGCAACCTCAAAAAAGGCCGAATGGACTTTTTTTGACAAGCTCGAGAGACCCCCAGTATTAGCCGGGGGGGGGTCTTGGCGTATTCGGAGAGGGGCGTCACTCAATGGGGAACCACATCGGCAAGATTGATACGGCGCCTTTCATCGCAATCATGGAGGCCCCCGCGCTGCACCATACCATGGGCGGCGTGGCGATCAATGCCGATACTCAGGTCCTCACCCCAGGCGGTGCGGCCATCCCCGGCCTGTATGCCGCGGGGGAAGTGACGGGCGGCACCCATGCGGGCAACCGCCTGGGCGGCAACGCTATCGCAGACTGCATGGTATTCGGCCGCAGGGCCGGGCTCATGGCGGCAGAATAGCTTGCTGCCAAAAAAGCGGCGTAAGCCGCTTTTTTTGAATTTGCAGCATTCCCTCTGCGCCCCCCGGGGGCTCCCGGGCGGGAAATGCTGAAGGGTATGAAACCCTTGCGGTGCGCATGCGGCCGGAGCCGGATTTTCAGTCAAGGGATTTGGCCTTTGACAATCCCGGAGAAAGCCGCCTGTCCCGCTGAGAGAAGTCACGACAATCCAAAAGGCCGGAATGATCCGGCCTTTTGGATTGTCACAAAAGTTTTTAAAGGGGTCCGGGGGCTTTTTTCAAAAAGGCCCCCCGCCTTCGCCCCCGAAAACCACCCGGTTTCTCCCCTCCGCCTTGGCCCGGTAAAGGGCCTTATCGGCCAGCGAGATAAGGGTCTGGCAGTCCATGCCCGGTTCGGGTATGACGGTGGCCACTCCCAGGCTGATGGTGACGGTTGGGGCCACTGTCCCACCGGCAGAGGGCAGACCCAGGTCTGCGACGCTCCGGCGGAGGGCCTCGGCGAAAACGCTCAGACCGGCATCGCCCTTCGGACCGTCCAGAAGGATGAGGAACTCCTCCCCTCCGTAGCGGAAAAAGAGCGCCGGGGCGGGAGCGGGAACGCCCTGAATACACCGGGCCACCTGGGAGAGGCAGTTGTCTCCGGCAAGATGGCCATAGGTGTCGTTGTAGGGTTTGAACAGGTCGATGTCCAGCATGATGGCGTGCAGGGGAGCGCCCCGCTCCAGGGCATGGGCCCACAGCCTCCGGAGCTGGTCCTCCAGGCTCCGGCGGTTGAGCAGCCCGGTCAGATCGTCTGTGCGGGAGAGCTCGGCCAGCCTGTTGTTGGCCAGCCGGAGTTTTTTATTGGCCTCCCGCAGATCGGCCTTGTCCTGGAAGGTGGAGAGGGCGGCGCTGAAAAACTGCTGGGAGAACAGAACGCCGACCAAGGCAATGATAATGGCGTTATGAACGAAAAAAGCCTCCATCCCGAACAAAACGGGGGACGTACAGATGAGAATCAGGGCGGTTAGGGAGAAGAACAGCGACTCCCCCAGGGTGAACAGGGGGAACGTGGAGATCAGAGCGAAATAGAAGACCGTGTTGTTGAGAGATCCCCGCTCCAGAAGGTCGAGAGCGGCAAAGGCGGCGCAGCCCACCGTCAGGCACAGCCAGAAGGACTGGAGGAGGAGACGGGGATGCCGGAAAGGACGAACGCCTGTGAACAGGCGCAGCAGGGGCGGAAGATACAGAAAGCAGACCAGCAGGAGAAAAATTCCTGCCGCCATATAGAACACCCAATAGGCATGGGCTTTCGTGACGAAGTCCAGTATGAGGTTGGAGATCTCAATAAGGATGAGGAAGACGAGCACCACCAGGGCGCGCCGTGTATTGATAGAGAGGAGATAGCGGGAGAACTCGTCCTTCCTCTGGGGTTCCAATGCTTTGAGGCCCGTCCAGCTCAGACGGACGGTGCGGGCAAAGGCTGCTCCCAGTTGACGCAGGGCCTCAATAAGCGCCTTCAAAATATCCCCCCTTTTTTGTGCGGGTTGTGGCGGACTGCCGGGCCGTCAGGTGAGAAATCCTCCATTGGGGCTGACCACCTGACCGGTGATGAAAGAGGCGGCTGGGGAGGCCAGGAAAAGAACGGCCTGGGCGACCTCCTCCGGCCTGCCCAGACGGCAGAGGGGGGTGTCTCCGGCCAGAGAGGCCAGGACCTGAGGGCCGTGTATGGCGTTCATCTCCGTGTCGATCACCCCGGGAGCCACGCAGTTGACACGGATGCCCGAGGGGCCCACCTCCTGGGCCAGGGCCTTGGTCATGCCGATGAGGGCGGCCTTGGCGGCAGAATAATGCACCTCGCAGGAGGCCCCGCAGAGGCCCCAGATGGAGGAGATGTTGACAATACAGCCCGATTTGCGTGAGATCATGGAGGGGAGCACCGCTCTGGAACATAAAAAGGCGCCCTTGACATCCACGGCAAACAGCCGGTCCCACTCCTCCTCCGAGATGTCGGTGAAGAGCTTTTGGGAGGCTATGGCCGCATTGTTGACCAGCAGGTCGATTTTGCCATAGCGGCTTTCCGCCCCAGAGACGCGGGCGTCCACCTGGGCGCTGTCTGACACGTCCGCCCCCAGGCAGAAGGCCTGGCCGCCCTGCCGGCAAATGGCGCTGACCACCTCACGGGCCCGCTCCGGGCTCCTGTGGTAGTTGACGCACACGGAATAGCCGTTCCGGCTGAGCAGCGCCGCAATGGCCGCGCCAATCCCGCGGGACGCCCCTGTGACGATAGCCGTGCGGTTCATGATAGGGCCCGCCTTTCATAAAATGACAGAACAGAAGCATGTGGGAATAATTTTTTTCAGTGTAGCAAAAAACGCTGGGACGGTCAAATGAAAAAGCGGATATTGCTGCGGGGGCAGCCATAGATTTGGTAGGAGGAGGGGACGGCATGAGACGGGTATTTGCGGCGGCGGCGGTTCTGGGGGCGGCGCTGGTGTTCGGCGCAGGGTATTTATGCGCGGACAAAGGGGGGACCTCCGTGGAGGTGGAGGCCGGCGCGGCAGCCCGGGTGGCCTACCTGACCTTTGACGACGGCCCCAGCCCCAGGACGGAGGAGATTCTCGCCATGCTGGATGAAAAGGGGGTAAAGGCCACTTTTTTTGTCACCAGCGCGGAGAATGAGGAATATCACGACTGGATTGGCGCCATTGCAGAGGCCGGCCATGACGTGGGCATCCACTGCGGCCTGCACGATCCGGGGCGCCTCTATGGCTCCCTGGAGGGATTCGTCTGCGATTTTGAGAGGGTTGAACAGGTGGTGGAGGAGCAGCTCGGGCGAAGGACCTCCCTGTACCGTTTCCCGGGCGGCAGCAGAAGCTGTAGGATGCCCAAGTGGCTGCGGCCACAGCTTGTGGACTGGCTGGAGGGGAGAGGATACACCTATTATGATTGGAATGCTGTCTCCGGCGACGACACGGCCACGGTTTACCCCGCCGCCGCCCTGGCCCGAAACATCCTGAGGGCGGCGGAGGGAAAAGAGGAGCTGGTCGCCCTTTTCCACGATACTTCCATCTGCACCACCACGGCGGAGGCGGTGGGGATGGTGGTGGACGCCCTGCGCGAACAGGGCTGGCGCTTTGATGTGCTCAGCGCCCAGGTTGTTCCTGTGCAGTTTCCCTAGTCTTTCCTCAGCGGGATGGGTGTGGTACAATAAAAAACAGCACACATCTCATTCTTTCAGGAGGAAAAACATATGGGCGAAGGATATTTTACTGAGCTGGAGACCTCGGAGGAGAAGAACAACCCCCTGATCTATGTCCTCATGGTGGTGGTGGGCCTGGCAGCCATTGCGCTGGCCTATTACCTGGAGACCTATGTCGTCACGGGCGGGGCCTCCGTTTCCCTGGTCATCTTCATGTTCATGGCCTGGTATCTCATCAGCAAACGGGCCACCAGCTACCGCTATACCCTTGAGGGAAGCATGTTCACCGTTGAAAATATCGTGGGACGCAAGACCCAGGTATTTGAGCATGTGAGCGTCCTGTCCCTGGAGAAGTTCGGCCCGTACACCGGCGAAAGGTATCCCAGGACGGCCACCCAGAAGTTCACCCTTCACCCCAAGGAGGGGAACTACGAACTGGTCTACAGAGTGCGGCATACTGAGCGGAAAATGCGCTCCGTGGTGCATCTGTCCCCCGAGATGGCCGCTCGTATCCAGGCGGTGCGCGAGGGAAAGAGCGGGGATGCGGGCTTTACCCTTGAATCCCTGACCGGACAGGCTGAGAAAGAGGCGCTTGCCAAAAAACGCGAGGCAGAGGAGGCGGCAGAGCGGGAACGGCGGGAGAAGGAGGAGCAGGAGCGCCAGGAGAAGCTGCGCGCCCTGGGCCGCGACGTCAAGGCTGAGGAGGGTTTCTCCTCCGAGGACCTGGTGGGCAAGGACTGAGAGAGCAGAAAAGCGCCCCTTGACGCTCTCCGGGGCGCTTTTTGCTTATGGAAACGGACGGGCAGTTCCGCCGGGAATGTCCCGGAGGGAGGAATCTCGCCGGATATATGAGGGCGTGAGCCTCATAAAAAGAGCATCACAAGGGGGAGCAGGAGCAGCCCGCCGCTGATGAGGACCGGCTTTTTCATCGTGTCCCAGTCCCTGGCGGTGAACTGCATGGCTTTGCGCTCTCCGCCGCGGCGGAGCATGTGCTGGCGCAGCATACCATAGCGGAAGGTGGGGCGGCGCAGCATGAACTGATCGGCCGCTGCGTAGAGCACCCACATGGACAGGAGCAGGGCGGGCAGGGCGAGGAGCGCCCCGAAGGGGGCGGCAAGGGCCGAGGAGCCCTTGACCAGAGCAAGGACAAGCCAGAGGTACAGGCCCACCGGCAGGAGCAGGGCGGGCAGATAGGCGGGGATACGGGCCACGGCCAGCGCCGCCCGCCAGTACAGGGGCTCCCGGTATTGGATCAGGGAGCGCATCTCCTCGAAGGTATAATAGCGGCCGGGATCAAAGGTTCTGGCCCGGGCCGGGTCGCCGAAGCGCATCTCCCGCAGTTCCATCAGGAGGGCAAAATAGGTATCCTCAATGTCGTATTCGGTCTCCAAAGCGGCCCTGACGAGCTGCAGCCCCCGAAGGTCGAGCTGATAGCAGCCCCCCAGGGAGAAGGTCTCAAACTGCCTGGCCGTGCAGAAGTACCGGTGGATACGGGGCATGGGCTCCCGCAGGGTGTTCAGCTCGACAAAGTAGAGAGCGTGCCGGGAGGCCGGGCGCTCCATGCAGAACAACAGCATGTCGTCCTTGTATTGTATCATCTGGGGCCCTCCCTCTGCACAAAGTCTACCCTATATATTAACCGCTTGGGACAGGGTTTGACAAGGACTCACACACAGAACGGAGTTTTAACTTTCCATGAAGACTGCCTTAACCAGGATGCTCTGGGAGTATGCGCACGCGGATGCAGCCCGTTTTCACATGCCCGGCCACAAGGGCGGCAGGGGCATGGAGGAGCTGTATGAGGGGGGGATTGGCCGCTGGGACATCACCGAGCTCCCCTTCTCGGACAACCTGCTCAATCCTGAGGGGGTTCTGCGGGAGGCCCAGCGGGAGGCTGCCGTCCGCTTTGGGGCGAGGAGGACCTTCTTTCTCGTCAACGGTTCGTCGGCGGGGGTGACGGCCATGATGCTGGCCCTGCCCCAGGGCAGCAAGGTGATTCTGCAGCGCAATGCCCACCGCAGCGCCCTCTCGGGGGTGATCCTGGCGGGGCACCGGGCGGCCTGGGTGTGGCCGCAGTACGACGGGAGCCGGGGGATCTACGGCGCGGTCAGCCCCCAGGGGGTTGCCCAGGCGCTGGAGCAGAACCCCGACGCATCCGCCCTGTTCCTCACCCGGCCGGATTATTATGGCCGCTGCTGCGACGGGGAGGCCATTGCGGCCCTCTGCCGGGAGCGGGGGGTGCTGCTGCTGGTGGACGAGGCCCACGGGGCCCACTTCTCCCTGGGGAAGGAGCTGCCGGAGAGCGCCTCGGCTTTTGCCGACCTGTGGGTGCAGAGCGCCCACAAAACCCTGCCCTGCCCCCACCAGGGGGGGTATCTCCATCTGGGGCGGGGGGGCAAACCCGGCATGCCCACGCCGGGCCGGCTGGCCTATGCCCTCTCCCTTGTGCAGACCACCAGCCCCTCCTATCCCCTCATGGCCGCCCTGGATATGGCCTGGCGGATGGAGGGTTGGGACGAACAGGCCAGGCGCATGGATGAGTTCTGCCAAAACCTCCCCGAGGGCGTTGTGCGCTGCGGGGCGGACAGCGCCCCGGCAGTGGCGGACTGGGACAGGACCCGCCTGGTGCTGGACGTGACCGGCCGGGGCATCACCGGCTGGCAGGCCGAGGCCTTTCTGCGGGAGCGGGGAATCCTGCTGGAGATGGCGGAGGAGCGCTGCATCGTGGCCATCACCTCCCCTCTGGACGAGCCCGCCTGGTACGGGCGGCTGCGGGAGGGGCTCTTTGCCCTGCCCACGGGGAACCACCGCTGCGGGGAGGAGCCCCCGCCTTGGTCGGGCGCGCCCAAACGCATGGAGCCCCGCGCTGCTGCCCTGGCCCAGAGCGAGCTGGTGCCTCTGACTGAGGCCGCCGGCCGTGTGTCCGCAGGGAGTGTGGGGCTCTATCCGCCGGGCAGCCCGGTGGTGGCCCCAGGCGAGGCGTTCACGGGGGAGGCAATCCGCTATCTGCTCCGCCAGCGGGAGCTGGGGGCCAGCCTGTTCGGCGTGCAGGGGGGGATGGCGGCCTGCGTGCTGGAGAGCGGGGCGGACCCTTCATGCGGATGGAGGGAAGGTTTGACGTACTGCTGCCTGGACAGCGAGAGGCAGGGAACCTGTTATTTTGAATTTCAGAGGGGGAGAAACCCGGGCCGCTTCTGGAGGACCAGCTCCATCTATATGGAGGACGAAGTTTTTGACCGGCTCAATTTGCCGGAGCTGTTCGCCGGGGCTTTGCCGGACTTTGATTACTATGGGGAGACCGAGGTGACCCCTGAGCAGTGGGACCGGATTAAAACAGGCGCGGAGCGCATGGGCCCGCAGACCCGGGCGGCCATCTCGGAGCTTGACGGCTGGGCGCAGGACTGCTTCGCACAGGAGCCTGTTTTCCGGGTGCTGGGGCTTTGAGAACAAAATACCCGCCAGCCCCGGAAAGGATGGGGCCGGGAAAGGAGAGGGACATGCGTTTTTCAGATATTCTGCTGG
>JAHZEH010000181.1:2890-4758 GCA_019421925.1 Clostridia bacterium | reverse complement strand
TCCAGGAGCTCGTCGCGGGTCCCTTCGCCAGGGCAGATAAAGAAGTTGCTGGCCGCCACCCCCACCGGCGAGGCTGCGCCCGCCTTGCTGGCGTTGCCCGTTGTCCTGCAGCCCGCCTTCCTGGCGGTCTTGAGGTTGTGGAGCAGGCTTTTGAGCACGCCCTTTTCCACCACGGTGGTCGCCTCGCCCGGCACGCCCTCATCGTCAAAAGCGGAGCGGCACAGGGCGTTTTTCGCCATGGGGTCGTCCACAATGGTGACCAGGGGGGATGCGACGGTTTCCCCCTCCCTGCCCGCCAGCAGGGAGAGCCCTTTCTGGGCAGCGTCCGCGCTGAACATGGATTCAAAGGAGTCCAGCAGGTCGCACATGGCGCTGTTCTTGAGCAGGATTTTATATTCGCCCGTCTCCACCGGCTGGGCGCCAAATTGGCTGAACAGATCCTCGGCGGCATCCTTGACAATGCCGTCCAGGTCCAGCTCCTCCCGGCAGGAGGCCGCCCGCCACCCCTGTCCGTTTTTGACCGTCCCATCCACCTCGGCGATGGGCATGCAGTAGGCCATGGCCATGCCGCTGGTCTGGCTCAGGTCCAGGCCCAGGGAGTTGAGAATGGCGCTTCTGTTTGTGCCGGTGCTCAGGGCGCAGGTCTGAAGCTTCCGGATGCGGCTGTCATAGGCCAGCATCCTCCTCTCCAGCTCCTTGGCCAGGGCGATCTTCTGGGCGGCGGAGGCCCGTTTCAATCGTTCGTCAACCGCGGGCGCGTCGGGGTACTGATCCGCGCCGGGATAGAGCTCCTGATCATCCTTGGATTCCACGCAGGCGGCGTTCTCCATCGCCAGCTTCATCAGCCTGTCCGGATCGTCCTCTGTCTCCGTATAGGCGTAGCCCATCTTTCCGCAGTCCGCCCGCAGGCTGAGGCCGAAGGCGTTTGCCACGCTGTAGGTCTCAATCTCGCCCTCCCGGATGCGCACGGAGAAACTCTCCCCCTCCGCCGCATATACTTCGGCCGCCCTGACCCCCTCGGGCAGTTGATTGAGGGCCTCCCGGTATTTTTTCAAATCCATCAGAGCCTGCCTCCTTTCCCGCCCACGGTGATGCCCGTGACGCGGATGCGCGGCTGACCCACACAGGTGGGCACTGAGCCGGAGAGGGAGCCGCACATGCCCGTTCCCAGCCAAAGTTTGCTTCCGACCCGGTCGATATTCATAAGAACGTCCGAGCCTTTGCCGATAAGAGTGGCCCCGCGTACGGGAATCCGCTCACCGTTCGGCTTGACCCAATACCCCTCCTGTACGGAGAAGTTGAACTCGCCGGTCAGGGGGTTGACCGAGCCGCCTCCCATCTCCTTGGCGAAGAGCCCCTCCCCCATCGTGCGGATCATCTCCTCCTCATCGTCGTGGCCCTGGGCGATAAAGGTGTTATTCATGCGGGAGGTGGGGGCGTACATATAGCCCTGCCTCCTGCCGCTGCCCGTGCGCTCCATCCCCATGCGGATGGAGCCCAGCCGGTCGATCAGATAGCTTTTGAGGATGCCGTTTTCTATGAGGATATTGCGCTGGGTGGGCATCCCCTCGTCGTCCATATCCAGCGTGCCCCACTCGTTTTTGAGGGTGCCGTCGTCCACGGCGGTCACGCAGTCCGCCGCTATCTTCTGGCCCATCCTGCCGCAGAACACGGAGTTTCCCTTGGCCACCGCCGTGGCCTCCAGCGAGTGCCCGCAGGCCTCGTGGAAAATGACGCCGCCAAAGCCGCCGTCTATCACCACCGGCAAAAAGCCTGCGGGGCACTCGGGGGCATGGAGCATGGTGACAGCCTGTCGGGCCGCGTGACGGGCGATCTCCTCAACATCCACCGCCCTGCGGAATATCTCA
>JAHZEH010000181.1:0-2880 GCA_019421925.1 Clostridia bacterium | reverse complement strand
CCCATGGTCATGCCCGGGGCGCTCATGCCCGTCTGGAACTCTGTTCCATTTCCGGCCACAGCCTGTACCCGGATACGGGTGCGCACCCTCCGGCTCTCCCCCCAGAGTCCCTCTGTGTTGGCCACCAGCACCCGCTGATCCCCCTCTGAGTAGCCCACGGAGACCTGGCCGATCTCCGGGCTGTACCCCTTGCAGACCGCGTGGGCCTGCTTCATGACCGCGATCTTCTCCGCATGGGAGACCGTGGAGGGATAGACCTCTATGGGGCTGTTGGGAGCGTACTGCCGCACGCGGAAGCTCACCTCTCCCCCCGCCGGGGCCCCGCTGAGAGCCGCGGCCGCTGCGCGGGCCTATTGGAGCAGCGCCTCCTGCGACGTATCATTGCCATAGGCATAAACCGTCCTGTCCCCCTGGAACACCCGGATGCCCGCGCCGTGCTGGCGGTTGGCGCCCACGTTCTCCACGCCGCCGTCGAGCATGGAAAAGCCCAGTGTATCGTTGTCCTCCACAAACAGCTCGGCAAAGTCGCCGCCCGTTTGCAGCGCGGCGCTCAGTGCGTTTGCCGCAATCCTCTTTTCCAACAAATGGTTGTACCTCCTCTTATCACTCGTACCGTCAATCGGGGCGCTTGGCGTTTTCCGGCTGCCACCTGGGCCGCCTATCGTGGATCTCCCTGATCTTCGCCTCCTGCCCCTGATCGGAGGGAATATAATAGGTATGCCCCTGGACGCTCTGCGGCATGTACTGCTGGAGCACATAGTGCCCGGGAAAATCGTGCGGGTAGCAGTAGCCCTTTCCGTGGCCCAGCGTTCCCGCCCCGCCGTAATGGGTGTCCCGCAGATGGATGGGCACGGGCTCCTCCTTGTATTTGGCCGCATCCGCAAAAGCCCCCTCCACCGCCATCACCACGGAGTTGGATTTGGCGGACTCGCACACATAGATGATGGCCTGGGCAATGGAGAGGCGGGCCTCCGGCATCCCGATAAACTCCAGGGCATTGGCCGCGGCCACCGCCTGCTGCATCGCCTGGGGGTTGGCCAGGCCCACATCCTCGCTGGCATGGGCAATGATGCGCCGCACAATAATCCGCGGATCCACCCCCGCGTAAATCAGACGGGCAAACCAGGCCAGGGCCGCATCCGTGTCTGAACCTCTGAGTGACTTGCAGAAAGCGGAGAGCATGTCATAAAACTGATCCTCCCCGCAGAGCATGACCTTTTTCTGGATAGACTCGGCGGCGATCTCCCTGTCGATATGGATCACCCCGTCCTCCCCCACGCCGGTGGTGAGCACCGCCAGCTCCAGAGCGTTGAGGGCCACCCGCACATCTCCGTTAGCCGTCACGGAGATGTGGGAGAGGGCCTCGGGCTGCAGGTCCACCCTGAGCTTGCCGAAGCCCCGCTCCTCATCCTGAAGGGCCCGCAGCACTGCCAGCTCCACGTCCCCGGTATCAAGGGGGTAGAACTGGAACACCCGGCAGCGGGAGACGATAGCCCCCGTCATCGCGATCATGGGATTCTCCGTGGTGCTGCCGATGAACTTGAGCACCCCCTTCTCCAGAGCGGGAAGGATGCTGTCGCTCTGGGCCTTGTTCCAGCGGTGGCACTCGTCGAGCAGCAGATAGGTGGAGGCGCCATAGAGCTTGAGCCGGTCCTCGGCCTGGGAGATAATCTCCCGCACCTCCTTGACTCCGGATGTGACCGCGTTGAGCTTGGCAAAAGCGCTGCCTGTGGTGTTGGCGATGATGGAGGCCAGCGTGGTCTTGCCGCAGCCCGGCGGGCCAAAGAAAATGGAGCTGGTCAGCGAATCTGTCATAATGGCGCGGCGCAGCAGCCTTCCCGGCCCCACAATATGGCTCTGGCCGATGAATTCGTCCAGGGTCCTGGGCCGCATCCGGTCCGCCAGCGGGGCTTTCTTCTGCGCTTGCGCTTCAAATAAATCCATGCGTATTCCCTTCCGTTGTGCACGACTTTTGCTTTTCCTACATTATATACCAAGGAGGGGACTTTGCAAATTGCCCGTCATGGGTTATAATGCAGGCCAAGCGTAAATTGTATTATTTTGAGGAGGAAACGACCTTGCATCCCATGCGACGCACCAAAAATGCCCTCAACAACGAGGGGACCCTCCAGATCCTGAACGACGGGCTATATGGAATCCTCTCCACCTGCGGGGAGGACGGCCCCTATGGCGTGCCGGTCAACTATGCCTTCTCCCAGGGGGAGATTTTCTTCCACTGCGCGCCCCAGGGGCACAAACTGCTCAACCTGGAACATGACCCCCGCGTCAGCTTTACAGTGGTACAGAGCGCGGCCGTCGCGCCAAACAATACCTGCCTCTATTCCAGCGCCATCGCTTTCGGAACAGCGGAGCGCCTGGGGGATCCCAGCCGTATCCTCCCCGCCCTCCAGCTCCTTCTGTCCAAATATTATGGGGACCAGGGCCGGGTGGACGCAGTGGAGGACGGTCTGCGCGTCCGCATCTGGGAAGACGGAAAACCCGAACCTTATTATAATCAAACGCTTTCTTTCCGGCAGTTTTTGGTCTATTCTATCAAATGTCAATATATTTCCGGAAAAAGCAACGTAAATACCTGAACATTTTATTGGTATGCCTTGCTAAATTGCCCGGCGCACGGTATAATGTCTGCGTTCAACCATTTTTTGATACTATTCTAACAAGATTGAATGGGATGTCCGTCCCTTCAAAATATTATGCACCAATACTTTAAGGAGGCCACTCAATCATGCGCGTTTTCAACTTCGCTGCCGGCCCGGCTACGTTGCCCTTGGCTGTGCTGCAAAAGGCACAGTCGGAATTCCTGGAGAAGGGCGCCACCGGAATGTCCGTCATGGAGATGAGCCATCGATCTAGTATGTA
>JAHZEH010000180.1 GCA_019421925.1 Clostridia bacterium | reverse complement strand
CCAGGACGAGGAGGGCTGAGGTTCTGTGGGGGAGAACTTTTGTTAAAGTTCTCCCCCACACCTCCTCTCAAAACTTTTATGGCAAGGAACGGGGCCGGAATCATCCGGCCCCGTTCCCTGTACGGCAGGTTGGCAATTTGGAGTACAAGATATATATAATTATCTTGCGTTCCAGGTTAGGAGGCGGTCCATTGAAGGAACGAAAGAAACCCGGCCCCCCTCCAGAGAAGCCCCTGGAACACGACCTGAAGGTGCGTGTCAGCCAAGAATCCTTGGACAAGATACAGTTTTGCATGGATCAGCTGAATCTCACGCGGTCAGAAGTTTTGCGAAGGGGCGTCCTCCCTATGACCGTCTTCAAAAGAGCGGGCGAGGGGCCCAGAAATGAACAAAGCGGCGCGCCCTACCACAAGCCAGCGCCGCTTCCACAGACCCGGCATCCGCAGGAAATCTGCCCCGGCGATCCGGAATGCCGGGCCCTCAGCCAGAAGATCAGCGCGCAAATGAAATATTTAAGCGGGCGTATGGGCCCGGAAGATATTGGGCGGTTTCAAAAACTGGAGGACCTCTGCACCCAGTCAAACGCCTATTATGCCTTCGGCTGCTTCCGCTGGGGCTTCCATTTGGGGATATGCCTACTGGCGGAGTAATCCCCCAGGACAGCAAATATGCCGGATGTCTCCGGCATATTTGCTGTCCTGAAAAAGTTTTGGGGGTTCGCAGGGGGATTTTTACAAAAATCCCCCTGCGCCGTCCCCTCTACTGCCGCGCGATCTGCTCCGCCAAATCGTTCAGATAGACCCAGCGCTCCATCTTCCCGTCGAGCGCGGCCTGAAGCTCCTCCTTGCGGGCCAGCAGGTCCTGGAGGGCCTCATAGTCGGCGGCCTTGGCCTCGATCTCCCCCTCCAGGGCGGCCAGCTCCCCCTCCAGGGCGGCGATATCACCGTCGATGGTCTGGAACTCCCGCTCCTCCTTGAAGGAGAACTTGAGCTTGCGGGGCCTGTCCTCAGGCCTGGGCTTCTCTGTCTTTCCCCTGGGCTCCTCCCGCTCCGCTTTTTTCAGGAGGTTTGAGGAGAGGGTCTCAAAGTAGTCGGTATAGCCGCCCAGATAGGTCTCCACACGGCCCTCCCCCTGGAACTCCAGGATGTGGTCCACCACCCGGTCCAGGAAGAAACGGTCATGGGAGACCACCACCACCGCCCCCTCGAAGCAATCCAGATAGTCCTCCAAAATGAGGAGGGTGTCAATGTCCAGGTCGTTGCCCGGTTCGTCCAGAAGCAGCACGTTGGGGGCCGCCATGAGGCAGTTGAGCAGATGCAGCCGTCTCCGCTCCCCGCCCGACAGCCTTCCGATGGTGTTCCACTGGAGGTCGCCGGGGAAGAGGAATTTCTCCAGCATCTGGGTGGCGGAGAGTTTTCCCTCAGCAGTCTGGATATACTCCGCGGTCTGGCGGATATAATCGATGACCCGCATGGAGAGGTCCATCTCCTCGCACTCCTGGGAGAAATAGCCGATTTTGACGGTGGAGCCCCGCTCCACGCTTCCGCCGTCCGGTTCCACCTGCCCGGCAATTATTTTAAGCAGCGTGGACTTGCCGCAGCCGTTATGTCCCACCACGCCGATGCGGGCGTCCCGGGGGATGAGGCAGGAGAAATCCCGCAAAATAACCTGTTCCCCATAGCTCTTGTCCACGTGCTCAAGCTCAATGATTTTCTTGCCCAGCCGGCTGGCCACCGAGCTGAGGGAGAGCTTTCCCGCCGCCTGGGGCCCCTCCTGGGCGGAGAGGGCCTCATAGCGCTCGATCCTGCCCTTCTCCTTGGTGCTGCGCGCCCGGGCCCCCCGCTGCATCCAGGCCAGCTCCCGGCGCAGAAAGCTCTGCCGCTTGCGCTCGGAGGCCAGGGCCATCTCCTCCCTCCCGGCCTTGCGCTCCAGATACAGGGAGTAGTTGCCCTCGTAGAGGTAGGCCCTGCCCCCCTCCACCTCCAGGATGCGGTTTGTCACCCGGTCCAGAAAATAGCGGTCATGGGTGATCATTAGCAGCGCCCCGGTATATTTGCCCAGGAACTTCTCCAGCCAGAGCACCGTCCCCCCGTCGATGTGGTTGGTGGGCTCGTCCAGGATCAGCAGGTCGCAGGGGCAGAGCAGCGCCCCCGCGATGGCCACCCGCTTTTTCTGCCCGCCCGAGAGGGTGGATACGTCCGCGTCAAACTCCTCCAGGCCCAGTTTGGTCAGCAGGGCCCTGGCCTCGTACTCCTTGGCCGTCCCCTCCCCGGCCCCGGCAAAAACCTGTTCGAGGACGGTTCGTCCGGCGGGGAAGTCCGGATTCTGGGGCAGATAGCCGATGCGCAGGCCGGGGGCGGCGGTCACGAGGCCCGAATCAGCGGACTCCAGGCCCGCCGCAATCCTGAGCAGAGTGGACTTTCCCGCCCCGTTCCTGCCCACAACACCCACCTTTTCCCCCTCGTTAATGAGGAAGGATACGCCGCTGAGAAGGGGCTTCTCCCCAAAACTTTTGACGATATTCTCACATTCCAGCAGTTTCAATTCAAAAATTCCTCTCTACTGTCCGGCCTGGCCGGAGGATTGCGGGAGCCCGGACAGCCAGCCCGGCTCCCCCTCCGTCCCCTCCTCCTGGGGAGCTTTCTCCATCGCCACGCCGTAATAGGCGCACAGCTCATATACCCGCTGCAGCGCCGTATTGGGAGCTACGTACAGATCGGGCAGGTTGCCGACGCCGTCGCGGTTCACTCCGCTCTGATCAAACTGGATGCCCGCTCCGAAGCTCAATTCAATGCGGGAGTTGGGCAGATAATAGGTAAACTGGTCGGTCGTCAGGTCGCTGCCCATGGTATTGGTGCCCACAAAGACGGCGTTCTCCAGGGTGCGCAGCATCCGGATAAAGCTCTCGCCCGCCCCGGAAACGGTCTTGTCCGTCAGCACAAAGACCACGCAGCCGTTCTCCACCCACTTCGCGTTGCCAGAGGTGATCTCCCACTCCCCGGCAGCTCCCCTGCTCCGCAGGGGCTCCAGCTTGCGTTCAATTTCCTCCTGGGTGAAGAGCGCCTCAGCGTACCCGCTCTCAAAGACGCTGGCATATCTCTTCAGGAAAAGCTCACTGAATTTTCGGGCGCAGGTATAGGTGATAGCCGGGACCTTTCCGGTAAAGCCCAGGAACCAGGCCTTCGCGTCCTCCTCGCTGCCGCCGGTCACCCCCCGCAGGTCCAGAACAACGGCCTCTTTGCCCCGCAGTTCCCGGGCCGCGGCGACAATCTCCCCCCGTGTCCTCCCGCTCTCCAGAATGTCCTGGCCGGGGATCACGGGCAGGTCCAGTCCCTCGGGGGGAATTGCCGCCTCTTCGCCCTGCCAGGGGGCGGTCATGGCCAGGCGGGTGTAGAGCAGGCGGCTCTCCCCATGGCGCTCCAGCTTGATGCTGCAGCGCAGGGCCCCGCCGCTGCTGGCCAGGGCGGCTACCCGGTAGACAATCTCCCCCTCCGCAGTGATGGAGGGCATGAGCCATTCCTCAAAGTTCCTCTGTCCCTCAATGGCGGTCAACAGCCAGTTGCCATCCTCCTGCTCCACCACATATCCTTCCTCCCCCCTACGGATGGCCAGGTCGGCATTGTAGAACAGGTATTTTTGAAAGAGGCCGCCCAGTGTGTCCCCTCCCACAGAGACCTTCTCATCCTGCAGAAAGGACAGGCAGAGCTGCAGGGCGCTCAGAATCTGGCTCCGCGTCACGGTGTCATAGCCGGAGAGGGTGGCCAGGGCCCGTTTCTTGGCGTACTCAAAGGTGTCGTCCCCGCCGAAATACTCATAGGCGCCATAGGCGTTTTGCAGCATGGCAAAGGCCGCCTTGACATCCTCCTGACCCTGCTTGGCCGTAAAGGCGTCGTCCCCCTCGAGATCTGGCGTACAGTAGTCCTCCATCTCCTCCCTGCTCAGCAGGCCGTTCTGCCCGGCAAAATTGGGAGTAATAGCCGAGAGGTCGGGGGGGACCGCGCTCTCCACCGCAGCGCGGCGCACTGCGCCTGTCTCCTCCAGCAGGGTGAAAAAGTCGATGCTCTCCCCTGGCGCAACTTGGGGCGTGGGAGTAGGCACCGGGGTGGAAGTGCCCACAACAGGCGATGCAATGGGCAGCTCGGCCATGCATCCCGACAGGAGGAGCGCCGCCGCCGCGCCCAGCGCCGCAAAGCGTCTGTTCATGGCCTCTCCTCCCCCTGTTTCCCGGCACAGCGGGGACAGATGCCCGTAAATTCCAGGCTGTGGCCGGTGATGATATATCCCGTCTCCGCGCTCAGCGTCTCGCCCAGGGCGCGGAGAGGGCATCCGTCTATGGGGACGATGGCCTTGCACTGCGCACAGACGAGATGGTGCACATGCCGGCCCGCCCGCTCATAGCAGGCTGTGCCGTCGGGCAGCAGGGTCCTTTGCACCAGCTCCTGCTCCTCCCAGGCCGCCAGGGCCCGGTAGACCGTGGAGCGGTCGATGGGAAATTCCGTCTGGACCGCGGCGCGCAGTTCCTCGGCCGTCAAGGGCCGGGGGGAGGCCGTCAGAACCTCCAGCATCCGCGCCCGCCTGCGGGTATTGCGGCTTGCGCTCTTCACCGCCTGCGCCATATCGTTTCCCCCTTTCTCTTGTGTTACGTCGAGGGCTCCGCCCTCAAACTCCCGCCCAAGGTGTGTCCCTTGGGAATCCCTCAATTGGGAACGATTTCTCCGGAAGCATCCGGAAAAATCGCTCCCTGGTAATCGTTGCTTCCCCCGCAGTGCCCTAATGGGGCATTGAGGAAACGGTGTTCTCAGGGG
>JAHZEH010000179.1 GCA_019421925.1 Clostridia bacterium | reverse complement strand
CCGGCCTTCTCCTCGATACCATTGACGACTGCGGCGCGACGGTGGAGGGCATCACTGAGCTCTTTGGGGCGAGCGTTGCCGGCCTGGTCAACGGCGTGACCAAGCTGACCAAGGCCAGCTTCGCCAGCAACTCCACCAAGGAGCAGCAGCAGGCGGAAAACGTGCGCAAGATGTTCCTGGCCATGGCCAAGGACATGCGCGTCATTCCCATCAAGCTGGCGGACCGTCTGCATAACATGCGAACCCTGGAATACTGCGGCAGCGAGAAGCGGGAGAGAAAGGCCCGCGAGACGTTGGAGATATACGCCCCCCTGGCCCACCGCCTGGGCATGGGGCGGATCAAGTGCGAGCTGGAGGACCTCTCCTTCATGCACCTGCATCCCGAGGAGTACGAGGCCCTGCGCCAGCGGGTGGATCAGATGCGGGTGGAGAGGGACGACTTCATCAAAAAGAGCATCGAGACCCTCCATGGGAAGATGGGGGAGAACGGCATCACCTGCACCATCAACGGACGGCCCAAGCATCTCTACAGCATCTACCGCAAGATGCAGAATCAGCACATCTCCTTTGAGGAGGTGTACGACCTCATGGCTATCCGCATCATCGTGCAGACGGTGGAGGAGTGCTATACTGCCCTGGGCATTGTCCACAGCATGTGGAAGCCGCTGCCCTTCCGCATCAAGGACTACATCTCCATGCCCAAGCCCAACGGCTACCGCTCCCTCCACACAACTCTGGTGGGGGAGAGAGGGCTGCCCTTCGAGATACAGATCCGCACGGAGGAGATGCACAAGCAGGCGGAGTACGGCATCGCCGCCCACTGGAAATATAAAGAGGGCAGGGTGGAGAGCAACGACTTCGACATTGTCCTGGACTGGGTGCGCCAGCTCATGGACCAGAAGATCGAGGACTCCGACGAGTTCATGCGGGTGCTGAAGTTCGACTTCTTCAGCGACTATGTGTTTGTATTCACTCCCCAGGGGGAGATTATCGACCTGGTGGCGGGCAGCACCCCTATCGACTTTGCCTACCGCATCCACAGCCAGATCGGCAACCGCTGTATCGGCGCCAAGGTCAACGGCAAGATCGTGCCCCTGGAGCGGGAGCTCCAGATGGGCGATATCGTCGAGATCATCACCTCCACCAACGTGGCCGGGCCCAGCCGGGACTGGCTGTCCATCGTTAAGACCCAGCAGGCCAAGAGCAAGATCCGCTCCTGGTTCAAAAAGGAGCTCAAACAGGAGAATATCGACCGGGGGCGGGATATGCTCATGGTGGAGGCCAAGCGCCAGGGCATTGTGCTCTCCCAGGTCATGAAGAGCGAGATCGTCGCCGCCCTGTTCAAGCGATGGTCCATCGCCAGCGAGGAAGATCTGTATGCCGCCGTGGGCTACGGCTCCATGACCACCCAGCAGGTTATGCCCCGGCTGGCGGAGGAGTACAGGAAGATGCAGGCGGGTGAGGAGCCCGTCCCCGACGACAAGGAGCTCATCGAGAAGCTCACCGCCCAGAAACCAGACCAGAAGAAGCGGCGCAAGGCCAACAACGGCATTATTGTTGATGGCTTCGACAACATGGAGAACCGCATCGCCAAGTGCTGCACCCCGGTGCCGGGCGACGAGATCGTGGGCTATATCACCCGGGGCAGGGGCGTGTCCATCCACCGGGCGGACTGCAAGAACCTGGCCGCCCTGGAGGATCTGGAGCAGCGCATGATCAAGGCGGAGTGGGCTGAAACCGTCTCGGCGGGCACCACCTTCACCGCCCATGTCAAGGTCATGGCGGCGGAGCGGGCCGGCCTGGTGCTGGACGTGTCCCAGTTATTCCTGGCCCTCAACATGAGCCTTTCGACGTTCAGCGCCAAGTCCAGCAGGAACATGATCGCCACCATCGCCCTGGAATTTGAAGTTCACGACACCGCCCAGCTGGACAACATCATCAAGCAGCTCAAGCGGATCCGCGGCGTGACGGACGTCTACCGCGTCAAAGCGTAGGAGGGATCATGAGAGCGGTTGTGCAGAGAGTGAGCCGTGCGTCCGTCTCGGTGAGGGGTGAGACGCTCGGCGCCGTTGGCAGGGGTTTCCTGGTCCTGCTGGGGATCGGGGAGGACGACACGGGGGAGGACGCCCGCTACATCAGCGGCAAGATCGCCGCGCTGCGGGTCTTTGAGGATCAGGAGGGCAGGATGAACCTCTCCCTGGGCGAGGTGGAGGGCGGCGTGCTGCTCATCTCCCAGTTTACCCTCCAGGGGGACGCGAGGAAGGGCAGACGGCCCAGCTTCGCCCATGCGGCCCGCCCGGAAAAGGCCGGGCCTCTCTATGAGGAGTGCGCCGCACTGCTCAGGAAAAGCGGCCTGATTGTGGAGACGGGCAGGTTTGGGGCGCATATGCAGGTGGAGCTGGTCAACGACGGCCCGGTGACCATCCTGCTGGACAGCAAGAAGCTCTTTTGAAAGGAGAGGCCATGGGTCCTGTCAATATCATCCGCCGCGTCTGCGGCACCCTGCAGGTGAACTGCTATATTGTCTACGCGGAGGGGGAGAGCTCCGCTGTGGTCATCGATCCCGCCGGAAGCGAGGAGCTCCTCGCTGTGCTACGGGAGAAGGGCCTGGGCTGCGCCGCTATTCTCCTGACCCACGGCCATTTTGACCACTTTGAGGGCTTGAATGCCCTGCGGGAGGCCACGGGAGCGCCTGTTTACATAGGCGCGGGGGACGGGGAGTTTCTGGGCAACCCCGCCTACAACGGCAGCCTGCTGCTGCTGGGCTACGACATGGACGACCCCAGGGTACAGGCACTCATGCAGGAGAAGAAGAACCAGAGCCGCCAGATCGTACTGCCCGGTGTGGTAATGTGTGCGCCTGCGGATAAACTGCTCTGTGGAGGGGAGGCGCTGGAGCTCGCCGGATTGCGTTTTGACGTGCTGAAGGCCCCTGGCCACTCCCCCGGCGGCCTGTGCTATGTGCTGGGCAACTGCATCTTTACGGGGGATACCCTTTTCTTCCGCAGCGTGGGCCGCACCGATCTCCAGGGGGCGGGCTTCGATCAGCTGGAGCAGTCTGTCCGGCGGCTGTATGCTCTGCCCGGCGACTATACCCTGCTGCCCGGACATGGCAGGGACAGCACCCTTGAGGGTGAGCGGCAGGGCAACCCCTATGTGACATGGAAAGAGTAGGAAAAGACCGTGATATCCCTGATGACCAACGCGCCCCAGTTCCGGAACGACCTGGGGGAGGTGATCCGCGCCTTTTTTGACATTGCGGAGATCGCATGGATTGAGGAACGCCCTGCACTGAAACAGGGCGATGTTTTTGTGCAGTGCAGCCTGACGGAGGACGGTTCCCATGCCTCCGTAGAGATGGGCGGGGGCGGGATGTGGCGCTATGATGACGCCCAGCTTGCCGCCGACCTGGCTGCGGCCAGGGATGAACTGGAGCGCAAAAAGTACCGCAAACGCTCCCTCAAATACGCCCTGTACCGGGCCCTGTGCGCATGCTGCGGCCACCGGCTCCCCTGGGGGGCCCTCACCGGTATCCGCCCTACCAAACTGGTGCGGGAGCTGATCCGGGAGCACGGGGCGCAGAGGGCGGAGGAGCTGCTCAGTGAGCGCTTTGACGTGTCTGGGCAGAAGGCGGAGCTGGCCTTCTCCATTGTCCGTTTGCAGGAGGAGGTTCTGAGCACCCGGGGGCCCGGGGATTTCGATCTCTATGTGGGCATCCCCTTTTGCGCCACCCGCTGCGTGTACTGCTCCTTTGCCGCCTATGAGCTGGGCAAGGGGTGCGCAGGCGCCGCCAATGTGGAGCAGTATGTCCGCTCCCTGGAGGAGGATATTGCCCGATTTGTGGCCCTGGTGCGGGGGCGGGGGTATACTGTCCGCAGCGTCTACGTGGGTGGAGGGACTCCTACCGCTCTGAGCGAGGGGCAGCTCCGCCGGGTGCTGGAGGGGGTGCTCTCAGCCTGCTCTGGCTTTGGACGGGAGTTCACCGTGGAGGCGGGCAGGCCGGACACCATCGATGAAGGAAAGCTGCGTATGATGAAGGAGCTGGGGGTGACGCGCATCAGCATCAACCCCCAGAGCATGAACCCCGGCACCCTGGAACTGATTGGGCGCAGCCACACCCCCGGGGATATCGAGCGGGCGATGGAGATGGCCCGCAAGGCGGGATTCGGCTGCATCAACATGGACACCATCATCGGCCTGCCCGGTGAGACGCCGGACATGGTGGCCCACACCATGGAGGCGCTCAAGAGGCTCTCCCCGGAGAACCTGACAGTCCACACCCTGGCCATCAAACGATCCTCCCGCCTCAAGGAGAAGCTGGGGGAATACCCCCTGCCCACGGCGGAGGAGGCGGAGCAGATGCTGGAGATCTCCGCACAGGGGGCCCGGGAGATGGGCATGGAGCCCTATTATATGTACCGGCAGAAGTACATGCGGGGCAACCTGGAGAACGTCGGCTGGTGCAAAAAGGGATATGCCTCTATTTACAACATCGACATCATGGAGGAGACCACCAGCATCCTCGCCCTGGGCGCAGGGGCCATCAGCAAGTGGGTCTACGGAGGCAACCGCATTGAGCGCGCCCCAAACCCCAAGGATTTGGCCACCTACCTGGCAAAACGGGACGAAATGCTTGCCAAGGTGGCGGCGTTGCTATAAAATAGTATCGTTTGAGTGATGAAGAGGAGGTTCCGGCATGGCGAAAATTCCCATGAAAACCCCGCTTGTCGAGATGGACGGCGACGAGATGACCCGTATCATCTGGCAGAGCATCAAAGAGGAGCTGCTCCTGCCCTATGTGGAGCTGAACACGGAATATTATGAC
>JAHZEH010000178.1 GCA_019421925.1 Clostridia bacterium | reverse complement strand
CGGCCTTCTGGGCCTTTTCCTCAATGATATGGGCCACGGCGTGCAGGGCCTTGTGGACCTCGCCGTCGCAGAAGTCCAGGCGCTGGGGCTGGATGTGGTTATCTGCCACCTGGATAAGGTGGTCCATGAGCTCCTCCACGCCCTCGTTTTTGTTGGCGCAGATGGGGACCACCGGAACCCCCAGTTCCTTCTCCATGGTCAGAACGTCGATGCTGTCCCCGTTCTCCCTCAGCTCGTCCATCATGTTGATGGCAACCACCATGGGGATACGCAGCTCCATGAGCTGAAGGGTCAGATAGAGGTTACGCTCAATGTTGGTTGCATCAATGATGTTGATGATGGCATCGGGCTTCTCCTCCAGCAGGAAGTTCCGGCTGACAATCTCCTCGGAGGTGTACGGGGAGAGGGAATAGATGCCGGGCAGATCCACCACGGAGATGTTCTCGTGCTTGCGCACGACGCCCTCTTTTTTGTCCACCGTTACGCCCGGGAAGTTGCCCACATGCTGCTTGCTGCCCGTGAGTTGGTTGAACAGGGTGGTTTTGCCGCAGTTCTGATTGCCCATCAGGGCGATGATGCTCATGCTTTTGCACCGCCTTTCCGGGTCTTTTCCGGGAGCGGACAGGTCAGGCCCTCTTCGAGGGGCTGAATCTCAATACGGCGGGCGTCCTCAATGCGCAGGGTCAGCTCATAGCCCCGCACCGTCAGCTCAATAGGGTCCCCCATGGGGGCCACCTTGCGCACGGCGATGCGCGTCTTGGGAGTCAGGCCCATATCCAGCAGCCTCCGGCGCAGGGCGCCCTCCCCGCCGACCTGGTTGATGATGGCGATGTGCCCGATGGGCAATTCGGCAAGTGTCATGGATTTCTCCTTCCATTCCTTATAAACTTAAATCAGCGGGAGCTGGAGTTTAGCTCGGGCTAACAAAACTGTTGTAAAAAAAGCGCGAAAACTCGCGCTTAAATTGTATGTGCTTTTATGGGATTTGTCAACTGCGGCGAACCCCGACAGGCCGTTCCCGCGGAAGGAATTTTATTCCTCCTCCGACCGGTCTTTTTTCAGAAAGGTTTGCCACCGTTTTTGTTTCATATAGCGCAGATAATGAATGGTGGAGTACACGGGCGCGCTGATCCAGGCCAGAGCAATGCCGGTCAGACCGAGATTGCACAGCTTGGCCAGAAGGAATGCGACGGGGATGCGGACCACGTACTGGGACACCACGCTGTTGCCCAGGGTGAACATGGAGTTTCCCGTCCCCTTGACAAAGCCGATCAGAGGGTGGAGATAGGCGAAAATCAGGTACATGAAACAGGAAACCCGCAGATAGGAGGCGGTACTCCCGATCACAGCGGCGCTGCTATCGAAGATGGCAGCCAGGTAAGGGGCCAGAAGGAAGATGCCCGCCGTCATGAGGATATTGACCAGCAGGGCGGTGCGCTGTGCGGTGCGCACGGCGGCAAGGGCTCTGTCCTCCTTGCCGCAGCTGATATTCTGGGAGGTTATGGCCGCGACGGCGTCGCCAAAGGCGTTGCAGGGCAGGATTGCGAAGCCGTCCAGCTTGACGCCGATGCCATAGGCGGCGCTGGCGGTCAGGCCGGAGGAGTTGACAATGCCGCTGAGGGTCAGATGGGAGACGGTGACCGAGACCTGCTGCAGGGCCATCGGCAGGCCCAGACGCGCCAGGTCTCTGCAGCTCTGCCGGGCAAAACGCCACCGCCAGGGGACAAAGGTGACGACGTGCTCTTGGATGCGGAAATACGCCACACCCATCCCAAAGGAGAACGCCTGGGAGATGACGGTGGCCAGCGCCGCGCCGGACGGCCCCCAGTTCAGCTTGCGGATAAACCAGTAATCCAGCCCCACGTTGGTGAACGTGGCGATGATGACAAAGATCATGGAGGAACGGGAGTCACCAAATCCCCGCTGCAGAGCGCAGATGAGGTTGTAACCCAGGGTGAAGACCATGCCTCCGAAGATGATGCGCAGATACTCCACCGCGAAATCAAAGGCCTCTGCGGGGGTGGAGATGAGGCGCAGAATACCGGGCGCAGCCCAGATGCCGGCCACGGTAATCACCACGGAGATGCCCAGATAGACTAGGATGGCGGTGTCGGCGACCTTGCGTATTTTGGCCTGGTCATGCCGGCCCACGCAGCTGCCGAGCTGGACGCTCAGGCCGACAGAGAGGCCGGCCACGGCCATGAGCACAATGTTCATCACCGGTCCGCTGGTGGATACGGCGCTCAGCCCCGCCGTGCCCACGTACTGTCCGACAAAATACATATCCACGGCGTTGTACAGGGCCTGGAAGAGGTTGGAGAGGATGAGCGGCAGCGCAAAGCGGAGAATCTGCTTGCTGACGTTGCCCTGGGTCAAATCGTTCTGCAGAGACATTCAAACACCTCAAAGATTCGTTTCGCACCCTTCATCATACAACGAAATGGCGCTCTGTAAAGCCTTTTTTACAGAGCGCCAAAGAGTTTCCGGTATTTTTAGAGCTGGGCGGCCAGGTCAAGCCGCTCCCAGGGCAGGTCGAGGTCGGGCCTGCCGAAGTGGCCGTAGGCGGCGGTCTGGCGGTAGATGGGGCGGCGCAGGCCGTGCCGTTCAATGATGGCCTCAGGCCGCAGGTCCACCTTTTCGGCGATCAGCTTGGCGATGGCCTCGTCCGCCAGCTTGCCGGTGCCGCGGGTATCCACCATGATGGAGACCGGACGGGCCACGCCGATGGCGTAAGCGAGCTGAATCTCGCAGGCGGAGGCCAGGCCCGCGGCCACGATGTTCTTGGCCACATAGCGGGCGGCATAGGCGGCGCTGCGGTCCACCTTGGTGGGATCCTTGCCCGAGAACGCTCCGCCGCCATGGCTGGCATAGCCGCCGTAGGTATCGCAGATGATCTTGCGGCCGGTCAGGCCGGAGTCGCCATGGGGGCCGCCCACCACAAAGCGGCCCGTGGGATTGACCAGGAAGCGGGTGTTTTCATCCAGCATGCCCGCAGGGAGGGCGGGGCGGATAACGTTGCGGATGATGTCCGCCTCGATCTGGTCGTGGGTAGCTTCGGGGTTGTGCTGGGTGGAGACGACCACGGTGTCCACGCGCAGGGGCCTGTTGCCGTCGTATTCCACCGTGACCTGGGCTTTGCCGTCCGGGCGGAGGTAGCCCAGCAGCCCCTCCTTGCGCACCTGGGTGAGGCGGCGGGTGAGGGCATGGGCATAGGAGATGGGGGCGGGCATGAGCTCAGGGGTCTGGTCGCAGGCAACGCCGAACATCATGCCCTGGTCTCCTGCGCCGGTGGCGAAGCGGTCCGCGTCCCTGCCCTCCTTCGCCTCCAGGGATTTGTCAACTCCCAGGGCGATATCGGGGGACTGGCCGTCTATGGCGGTCAGGACCGAGCAGGTCTTGGAGTCGAACCCGTAGAGAGCGTCGTTGAAGCCGATGCCGTTGATGACGGAGCGGGCGAGGGCCGGGATATCCACATAGCAATTTGTGGTGATCTCGCCCATCACCAGGCACAGGCCGGTAGTGACGATGCACTCGCAGGCGACGCGGGACTGGGGATCCTTCTCCAGCATGGCGTCGAGCACGGCGTCGGAGATCTGGTCGCAGATCTTATCGGGATGCCCCTCGGTGACGGATTCGGACGTGAAGAGTTTTCTGGCCATGGAATTTCCTCCTTATAAAATTGTTGTTTGAAAAACCATGCCTTTGACTCAGGAGGTAAAAAAAGGCTCCGTCTCATCTCAGACGGGGCCGCATGCTCACAAAAAGCTGTCCCCTCCTCTTCCGAGACGCCCGCCGCCGGGCAGACGCCTGTGGGAATTGGCACCTTGCACAAGGCAGGTTGCCGTGGCTTCACCGGGCCCGTCCCTCCACCACTCTGGATAAGGCAATGTTTTTCAACTGCATATCTTTTATAGCAAATCGAAGCCGCCCCGTCAAGGGCGCGCGCCCCAAAACCCGGATATTGGCAAGGTAGCATCCGTTGGTGTGTCTCTTTTGACAGAGCGCATTGCCGGATGAAGGGGGATGGGGTATAATAAAAACCTGTATTCATAACGCAAAATGCCTTCTGTGGGGAGTTTCTGCCGCCATGCTGCGCTGTCATGCCGGGCTGCCGGAGGAGGGGGTTCTGTCCATCCGGCGCTGCTCCGCTGTGAATACAGACGATGAAAAACTTTCACAATTTTTTACGCAAGGAGTATTATGCCCATGAGGCTGACGCTGGGATGCATCCGCAGGGCGGATGAACAATTTGGCATGATTGAGAAGGGCGACCGGATTGCCGTGGGGGTCTCCGGCGGAAAGGACAGCCTGCTTCTGCTCAACGCCCTCGCCCTCTACCGCAAGTTCTGCAAAAATCCCTTTGAGCTGGAGGCCATCTGCCTGGGTCTGGGATACGAGCCCTTCGACGTTTCGGGGGTACAGGCCCTGTGCGACCGGCTGGAGGTGCCCTTTACCTACCGGAAGACGGACATCAAGGAAGTGGTGTTTGACATCCGCAAAGAGACAAACCCCTGCGCCATGTGCGCCAAGCTGCGGCGGGGGGCCCTCAATAACCTGGCCAAGGAACATGGCTGCAACAAGGTGGCCCTGGGTCATCACCGGGAGGACGTGGTGGAGACCTTCCTCATGAGCCTCTTTTTTGAGGGGCGTCTGCATCTGTTCGCGCCCGTGACCTATCTGAGCCGGGTGGACGTGACGGTCATCCGGCCCATGATCTATGTGCCCGAAAAGCATATCATCCAGCTTGCCAGGAAGCTGGAACTCCCCATCATCCACAACCCCTGTCCGGCAGACGGATATACCAAGCGGCAGGAGATGAAGGAGCTGTGCC
>JAHZEH010000177.1:346-4853 GCA_019421925.1 Clostridia bacterium | reverse complement strand
AGGGTCGCCGAGATGGGCGCAGATTTCGCTCTCGCTGAGGCCCTCTGCCGCGCCCTGGGCGAAATGCTCCTCATAATCGGCGAGGATCTCCCGACGCTCCTCATAGGGGAGCGACTGCAGCGCCCGGTCCAGCGTATCCATGAATTGTCTTTTGGTCATCGTTCCGTTCCTCCCAAGATATTGTCCACACGCTGCGTGAAGACGTACCATTCTTCTATCTGCTGGGCGGCGTAATGCCTGCCCTGAACTGTGAGCTTGTAGTATTTGCGCGGCGGCCCCCCCGGGGATTCCACCAGATAAGTCTGAAGATAGCCCTCGTCCCGCAGCCGCTTGAGCAGCGGATAGATCGTCCCCTCCGACATGTCAATCTCCCGGGAGATCTCGCTCACCAGTTCAAAACCGTAACAGTCCTTTCGGTTTAAAAGCGAGAGCACCAGCAGCTCCAAAACGCCCTTTTTAAACTGAATGTTCAACCATGCGCTCCCCCTTTGCACCCATCATCGTTTATTGGCAGGTACCTTGCATTGCACGTATACTTTATCACAAGCTACCTTGCATTGCAATATAGAGGCGTATTTTTTTTGCAAAGAAAAGGGCGGACCGCCCGCGGCTATCCTTGCCGTGTACGATCCGCCCTTTTTTGAGGGTTCTGTTTGTGTTAGCAATTCTTGCAGCGATAGCTGGCGCACATGGATTCATCTTCCGGTCTGCCGGAAGAACAATCGCAGCAGGGCGCAACCTCGATGTGATCCAGTTCGCAATTGCAGCCTTCGGCATTATGCCTGCAGCTCGTCACACGGCAGCCAATCGCACTGTTCTTCGCCTTCATGGTGGATTCCTCCTCAAAAGATTGATTTGCAATCACTTGCACCATTAGTTTGTCCCCATCGGCGTCTTCTATGCTGCCAGTTCGTTCAACTCCTATGCCGCAAAAAAATCCAGGCTTTTATCAGAATTTGCAGCATTTTTCCGTCCGGGTCCCGGTTCCCTGAAGGAAGCCGGACGATTCTTTCTCCGTCCCAAAGCGAGCGAAACAATGGAACAACCCAGGATGAGCCCGCTCAATGCAGCCGGAATAAAAATAAAAAACCAAAGTCCCCACAGATTTGTCATTGTCTCTCCCCCACTCTCGAACGGTTGTTTTCGGAACCTGCTTTCGCGCGAACGATTGTTTGTGATTCCAGAATACAACACAATTCAGCAAAATGCAAGGGGAACAACGAATTTTTGTTCGTATTTTTTTAGAACGATTGCATCATCGTTATATGCCCTTGGCCTGGGCAACAGGCAGCAATCCTGCCTGCTGCGCTGCGTTGGACAACATCTCAACCATAGAATTCTGCTTCAGAATCATCTCTCCGCAGAGGGGTTCCCCCCTCCTCTGAGCTTCCAGCGCCATCGAGTTGAGCCGGCCCCTCGCCCTCTCCAAAGCCTCCATTAGATCCTTTTCATTCTGCAACATTTTTCTTCTGTTTCCTTTCGTAATTCTGGTCCCAATTTGGTGACAGGGATCTTGCAAAAATAATTGATTTCTCTGTACACCTTATGATAAATACACCCTATATATTCGTCAACTTCCGTTTTTTGTCGGATTATGAGTTAGGAGGGCGAAAGCTGAAATACGGTCACAAAAAAATCCTGCATATGCAGGATTTTTCCAATGGTATACCACAATATTACCAGTGAGGAAACGCATTGGGCAAATAGCCAATATCAGGAGGGGGTTGATTCATACCGCTGCCCTGCATGGCGTTCACCGGGAGAATGGTCTGCCGGGAGATGCGGGAACACCCTGCCAGAGTCAGAATCGCCAGTGCGAGAATGCACAAAATTTCAATTAATTTCTTCATGGGCCACCTCTTCCATCTTTGCATTCATCTTACTCTATTATACAAACGATTCAGGCAGTCCAATCTTTTCAAAATTCTTAAACTTTACTTCATAAACTTGCGCAGAACCCTGATTTTCTCCCCATAGGGGGGATAGCGCAATTGGATATCGGGCCGCAATCCCCGGCGAAGCACGGTCTTTTGATGGGAGAAGGTCAAAAAGCCCCATTCTCCATGGTAGGCCCCCATGCCGCTGGCTCCCACCCCTCCAAAGGGCATGGAGCTGCCCGTCAGATGCACCACAGTGTCGTTGATGCAGCCGCCGCCATAGGAAAAACGCCCCGTCACCCACCGCTCCATCTCCCTGTCCCTGGTGAAGAGATACAGGGCAAGGGGCTTCTCATAGCTCCCGATCCATCCCTCCAGCTCCTCCCGGGAGTCGTAGGGGATGACCGGCAGAATGGGCCCAAAGATCTCCTCCTGCATGACGGCGCTCTGCCGGGTGGCTCCCAGCACAACCGTGGGCTCAATCTGAAGCCGCAGGTCGTTGCGCTGGCCGCCGAAGGCCAGCTCCTCCCCCTCCAGCAGCCCGCAAAGCCTCGCATAATGGCGTTCCCCCACGATATGGGGATAGTCGGGGCAATCCAGAGGGGCCTGGCCATAGAAGGATTCCACCGCCCTGTGGAGCAGGGACAGAAACGGCTCCAGCGCGCTCCTGTGTACCAGGCAGTAGTCGGGCGCGACGCAGGTCTGGCCGCAGTTGAGCCATTTCCCCCAGGCGATCCGCCGCGCCGCCACCCCCAGATCCGCCGTGGAGTCCACAATGCAGGGGCTCTTCCCCCCCAGCTCCAGCGTGACCGGAGTCAGGTTGCGGGCCGCGGCCTCCATGACCTTTCGCCCCGTCCTCTGGCTGCCCGTAAAAAAGATGTGATCCCACCGCTCCTCCAAAAGCGCCTCGTTCGTCCCCTCGTCCCCCGCAATAACCGCCACGTATTCCTCCGGGAAGGCCCTGCCCAGCATATCCCCAATGGCCTGGGCCGTGGCCGGCGCCTGGCGCGAGGGTTTGATGCAGGCGCAGCAGCCCGCCGCAATCGCCCCCACCAGAGGAGCCAGGCTGAGCAATAACGGATAGTTCCAGGGCGACAGGATGAGAACCACGCCCAGGGGTTCCACATAGATCCTCCCTCTGGCGGGAAACTGATGGAGGGGGGCGCGCGCCCGCCGGGGCCTGGCCCACTTTTTCAGACGGCGGAGGGCCTCGTCAATCTCCCCATAGAGCATCCCCAGCTCGGCAGCATATCCCTCAAACTCCGCTTTGCCCAGATCTTCGCGTAACGCGGCAAGCAGCAGGGGCTCATACTCCCGCAGGGCCCCCCTGAGGCGCTCAAGTCCAGCCCTCCGAAAAGCGAGGGGCCTGGTCTGCCCAGCCCCAAAAAAGGCGTGCTGCGCCCTGTTCAGATCACTGATTCGGTTCATTCCCTTCTCCCTTCTGAGGTTCGCCGGCAAAATCCTCTGGCCTCAGCCCGCGCAGGTTGCTGCACATCCGCTCCATACAGCCCAGCAGCAGGACGGCTTCTTCCGGATTAAAGCCGGAGAATACGCTTTGATCCATTTGTTTGAACAGCTTCTGAATGCGGCCGGCCTCCTCCCGTCCGCGCGGGGTGATATACACCAGTTTACGTCGGGAGTCCTCCCCATCCAGGTATCGCTCCACCAGGCCCGCATTCTCCATGCGCGCCAGACTGCTGGCCACAGTGGCCGCGCTTACCCGGAGCGCCTGGGCCAGCTCCCGCTGCATGCATCCGTCCATCCCCCGCTGCGTGAGCAGAAAAAGCGCCATTGCCTGGCCGGGATGCATACCCACCGCCCCAAAAACATGGTTCAGCGCAGCCCGGTGCAGCCGGTGCAGCTCCCGGTACACGGCGGGCAGTTTCTCTTGATAAACCTCCATCTTCACTTCCCCCAGCAATCCCCAACTCAGTTTTCACTGTGGGCCTGACCTCCAGGCCCCTCCTGTTTGACCTTCCTTCTGAGACGGCGCACCTTCTTCCCCTGCTTCCTCTCCTCCCTCCGGATGATGGGAAGGTTCTCAAAGACCTCCCGCATGGAGAGGGAGAAGAGTGCGCCCAGCGTCTTCATAACAAAGCGCTTGGTCTCCTCGTCAACCCCGTTCATGGCCTGAAGCATAGTCGCCGCATTTTTCAGCCCGTCCCCGGTCAGCTCTCCCAGCGTCTCAACATTGGTGGCCTTGACCGCCTGATAGAATGTGTCGATAAAGAGGGCCCGTTTGTCGTCGCTGTACTCCCGCACCCAGCCGTTGACAATCTCCCCCCGCAGCCGCGCCGTCGCCGTCAGCTTCTCTGCGCAGGAGAAATTGCCGTTTTTGACCACCCAGGAGAAGGGGTCGTGCTGATGGACGCCCCGCCTGGTGCTTTTGACCACGCTGTAGTGTACCTTGCTGGTGAGCAGCATGCCAATGAGGGAGGAGCGGGGCATGGTTTTAAACACCCTGTCCCGGATATGCACGAACCCCTCGGACTGGAATATCTCCTCCCGAAAACCCGGGCCGTCGTGATTATAGGCCGCCAGGATGCGGTTCTGCACCTCTTCTTCGCAGCTCATGGCCGCATATACCGCCACATTCCCCCCTTTGGAGTGCCCCCCCAGGCGCAGGGGGT
>JAHZEH010000177.1:0-291 GCA_019421925.1 Clostridia bacterium | reverse complement strand
GGCCGCGCCGTCCCGCTGCGCAGGCACAGGGGACATATATGTCATATTAAAATCCTCTTTCCAGCCCACAATGGTGCCGTTCGTTCCTCGGAAGGACAGGTAGGCTGTGCCATCCGGCAGAAGAAAAGTCATGGCAGAGAACTGTTCCTCCTCCTCGGTGCTGAAAATATTGACATAAAAGCCCACCTTGATCTCTCCAAAGCGGGCGCTCCGGGAAAGAGCGCGGGCCAATTCCACGTTCTCCTGGGCAGCGCGGGTCCTCCGCGCCGCCTCCAAGCCCTCCTCCCCGGA
>JAHZEH010000176.1 GCA_019421925.1 Clostridia bacterium | reverse complement strand
ATCCCACTCCAGCCAAAAAAATAGAGCGCCGGTTCTTCCTATCTTCTGAGGCCTAACGATAGGAAGTCCAGCGCTTGCCCCCTCCACCCGGCGGCGAAGGGGATTTATATAAGTTCACAATACCATAAACCGTCCGGGGATTCAATCCCTTCTACAGCTTGAGAGCCTTGTATGCCTCCACCTGGGCAGTGATGGCCCTGCCCGCAGGATTGTACTCCACTACGGACGCGCCATAGATTCCGCATACCCCCTCGGTATTCTCCAGCACATAGGCCAGGTCCTCCGGGGTGTTCAGGGGGCCGCCGTGGCAGAGCACCAGCACATCCTCCCTCACCGAATGGGCGGCGTCGGCGATGAGCTGGGCCCGCTGAGCGCAGCCCGCCAAATCCATGCCCTGCCCCCGCTGCTTCATGGCCTTCGTCTGAATGCCCATGTGGGCGATGAGCAGATCGCAGCCCGCCTTCGCCATGGCTCTGGCCTCCTCAGCATTGAAGGCATAGGGCTGGGTGAGCATGTCCTGGCGCCGCGCCTCGCAGACCATCGCCACCTCAGCGTCGTAACCCAAACCGCTCTCCTCCAGGGCCTCCCGCAGGACGCCGTCGATCTGCCCGGCCGTGGGATAGTTCTGAATGCCCGAGTAGCCCAGCTCGCCCAGTTCCCGGATAAACCGGGGCATATCCCGATAAGGGTCGCTGGCCAGGATACCAGCCAGAACAGGAACATTCCTGACCAGGGGCAGAACCTCCCGGGCCATACCGGCAATGATGGCGTTGGCGTCGCCGCAGGGCAAAACGCTGGCCATCGAGGGGCGGCCCTCCATGCGGTAGTAGCCTGAGGTGTACACGACCAGCAGGTCGCTCCCCCCCTTCTCCATGCAGGCAGCGGATATCCCCGCGCCCACCCCCGTGCTGATAATGGGCTTACCAGCCACCAGACAGGCCCGCAGCCTGCCCATGATTTCCGCTCTTGGAATTCTCATGGATGCGCCTCCTCTGTCCTAGTACTTGCTATTGTGGATAATCCGCCGCGCAGGCAGGGTTGATGAGGGTATCCCAGGTGTGGTCCTTGGCCATGGTCCTGTCGCTTTTGAGAAAATAGTTATACTGGGCCCTACCCGGCACATCCGGGACCGGATCGTCCCAGGTGGGATCAGCGTGATACCATGTGCCGTCGAGCTTGACCAGGTTCCACATATGGTTCTCCCCGGCAAAGCCGGTGATGGTTGTGGAGGTGATGCCCACCAGGTTGAGCAGCAGGCAGTAGGCCTCAGCATACCCCTCGCACACAGCGTACCCGTTTTTAAACATGCCATAGGTGCTGTAGGACTCGGCGGTGTTGTTCACGCCGGTATTGGAGGAGTCTCCGTCGGCATAATGGAAGGCGTAGCGGTAATGGGTCAGCAGGTAGGCATACAGGGCCTCGGCCTTCTCATAGTCGCTCATGTCCTCGGTGACGGTGGACTCGATGATCTTGCGGGCGGTCTGCTCCACAAACGAAACCCGCTCCCTGGTCACAGTGCTGGTATAGGAATAGGGTGTGCCGAAGAGGTGCTTGTGCAGCACTTGCCCGGCCTCATCCAAGCCGTAGGTGATCTCCACGGTGGTAACCCCTTTGGCGTTTCCGTAGTGGATAGTATATCTCCCCCAGTCCATGAAGGCCACGTTGATATTGATATTGCTTTTTTCCTCCCTGTGGCTCTCCCAGACCTTCAGAGCGTCCTTAACCTTGAGGGTGAAACCGTCCTTAAAATTGGCCGCCGCCAGGCTGAATACCCGCACAAAGTCCTTGCCTGTGGTGATGACGCCCCCCTTGGGGGTGTATTCCGGCAATTCGGGCAGGGCGGGCTTGACGTACAGGGCGCCGCCGCTCTCCTCCACTGTGAAGGAGCGGATGAGGATCTCATCCCCGTCCCCGCCGCCGGCCTCCCGCACCTTGACCTTGACGCTGGTCTTGCCCGGCTCCTCCAGGGTATATTCACAGGTCCCCTCCGCCGTGCCCCGCTTGATATAGACGTATTTCTCAGCGCCCGGTTTGCGTACCAAATAATCAAACTCCGGCTGTTCATAGCCCTGGGCGTCCGCAACAATCCGGATGGTTTCCCCCACGGCCGCCTTGCCCTTGAGCTTGAAGCTCAGCCCCTGCACCGCAGCCGTAGTGGAAGCCGCAGAGCTTAACACAAGCACGGCGCACAATAACAGGGCGAGCGCCCTGGAAACACGTTTCATCCATCAAGCCTCCTGTCCAAACACATACTGGTATCATTATATCAAAGACAGATACCCGGAACAACCGGTCTCTGCCAGGGTAAAAAAGGAAGGCCGCAACCCTTTGCAGCCTTCCCCTCTGCCTGCCGGCAGCAGTGTTTAATAATCGAATTCCATATAGATGGAGCACATGGTCAGCCCTTCGCTGCTGCCCAGGGAGTAGCTCGTCACGGAGACGCCGGAGGGCAGGGCGGCCTTGATCTTGGCCAGGCCGAAAGAGCCGGAGGAGTAGTTGTTGGTCCAGACCTCCAGGGAGCTCTTCTTGGCGGCGGTCGCAGCCTTCACAGCGGCCTGCAGCTCGGAGGTGGAGGAGACAACCAGGTCGTTCTTGACGAAGTAGTTCTGATCCATCTTGGTGCAGGAGGCATAGTCGCTGGGACGCCACGGGGTATAGCGCTGGAGCATGACCTCGTCGGAGACGTTGAAGAAGTCATGGCGGATGCGGCCCTCACGGTTGGGCTTGGGGTCGTTGGCCGTGGTGTCAACGCAGTACCAGGAACCGTTCACCTTGGTCTTAACGAAGCCGTGGGTGCCCGTGCCGGTTACCTTGGAGTCGGCGCGCACGAAGTGGCTCTCGAGACCGGCCAGGGTGAAGAGCAGGCAGGTGGCCTCAGCATAGCCCTGGCAGGAGCCCTTGCCGGAGACCAGCACGCCGTAAGCGGTATAGGAGGCGTCGCTCATGGTCTCGTCATAGCCGCAGTTGTCAACGATGTAATCGTGGAGGGCGAGTTCCTTCTCATAGTCGCTCATGCCGCTCTTGATCACGGACTTGAAGATGGATTCCACCTTTTTCTTGAGGGTGGTCACCTTGGAGTCCACAATGGGGGTGCCGTTCCTATAGTAGGCCAGGAGCTTGCCCGCCTCATTGTAGTTGACGGTGGCGCTGACGTTGATGACGTTGGAGTAGCTCTTGCCGCCGATATTCACCGTCTTGGGCGTCAGGGACGCAACGGTATAGGTGATGGGCTTGGTGTTGCCCCTGGAGAGGACGGTATAACCGTAGTTGAGGTCGGCCATGCCCGGCAGCATCTTGGAGACCATGGACTGGCTCACGGAGCTGCTGGAGAACTTGATGGGCAGGGTGAAGCTGGTCGTGAAGGTGGACAGGTAGTAGTTAACCGCCTGACGCACCTGATCGGCCGTGCTCAGCGCGCCCTCGGGAGCGGGGAGGCTGGCGAAAGCGGGATCGATGGAGCCGGGGGTAGTGCTGCCGCCGGTGCTGCCGCCCACCGTCAGGCTGGACTTGGCGCAATAGCCGGTCTTGCCGTTATACTTGACTTTGGCCCAGCTGCTCGAGGAAGTAAGCTGGAGAATATCCACGGTATCGCCCTTCTTGGCGGTAGCGAGCAGAGTGGACTTGCTGGACTTGGACTTGTAGATCTTCATCGTAGAAGTCCTAACAGTGCCGGTTTTGCTCGTGGTGGTGGCGCCGCCGTTGCTGCTGCCGACCGTTACGTACTGCTGGAGCACATAACCCGTCTTGCCGTTCGCCTCAATCTTATACCAGGCCCCGGCGCTGTTCGAAGTTTTGCTGATGATATCCACGCTGGCGCCATTGCTCAGCTTGGTGACGATAGAAGCCGTCTTGGACGCCGTCTTGCGCACGTTCAGCGTACCGCTGCTCAGCTTGATGGTGCCGGGCGTAGCGGCCATTGCCGTGGATGCGAGAGCGAAGACTGCGGTCATCGCCAGAACGACCACCAGCAAGAGGGATACTGCTTTCTTCATTCTGAAATTCCTCCGTCATTAGAATACATGATATGGATTGCATAGTTCCATGCCTCTGCCCCCAATTATAGCAAATTGTGGCTAAAAATACATAGCTCAGTTGATAATAATCCTTGAACAATTTGTAAAGTCGGGCATGATTTGGCTAATCCCTTGAAAAAAGACGGTTTTAGCGGGAAAAAGTTCCCGCGCTCCCCCCTTTTTTAAGCAAGCAGGGGAGGGGCTCCGCACATCCCCTCCCCTGCTTCGACAGGAAAATCTACCTTATATGCTTATATAACTTTTAGAACGTTTCTCCCTAGTTGTTTTTTCCCGGCCCGGCCTGTGGCTCCTCCTTCTCCCAGACGCCGGCCAGCTTGCTGAGCAGCCTTGTGAGCTCCTCCCGCTCCTCCTCCGTCAGGGAGGCAAAAAGAGCTTGAGCTGCCGACTCCCGCCGGCAGGTGTGGGATCGAACGAGCTCCCTGCCCGCCTCCGTGATGGAGACCATGACACTGCGCCGGTCGTCCTCCCCCCGAACGCGGGTCACGCAGCCCGCCCCCTCCAGCTTGCCCAACAGCTCGCTCAGAGAGGAGGGCCGGACATTCAGAATCTCCAAAAGCTCCTGCTGGCTCATATTCCCCCGTTCAGCCAGGATACCCAACACCCTGCCCTGGCCGGGATTTCTGCCGCAGCTGTCCCCTTTGCCCCGCGCGGCTCCCCGTGCCAGCAGATGAGAGCAGCGGTGGAAGAGGAAAAACAGGCGCTCCTCCCCCTCAAATCCCTCTTCAAAATGTCTCCAGTCCCGGTGGGGACCGCCACCGTGGCAGGGGCCGTTATGAGGCCTCCCCTCCCGATGGCAGCGCCCGGACCCGTGGCCCTCTCCATGGTGGCAACGTCCGGCCTCAGGGCCCTCCCCGCGGCGGCAACGTCCGGCTTCGGGGCCCTCCCCGCGGCGGCAAC
>JAHZEH010000175.1:839-4950 GCA_019421925.1 Clostridia bacterium | reverse complement strand
CCAGGTGGTATAGGTTCGGTCATAGCTGATGGTCTCGCCAGCCGGCACTGATTTAACATAGGTGACCTGGCTTTTCCAGGTCATGACGGGCTCAACGGGCACTGTCCTCCCCACCAATTGAGAGGGATAATAGCCGTACTGGATGATGCCCGGCCGCACCATGTCGCACTCCATCTCGGGCAGATCCAAAATGGCTCCGCTGTTGGCCATATGCACCTGCGGGTCAAAGCCCCTCTCCCGGACCCGTTTCAGCAGCGCCTGGAACCGCTCGGCCTGTTCATGGGCATAGGCCTTATCCGCACCGTCCGCATTGGCAAAATGGGTGAACACCCCTGTCAGCCTGAGATGTTTGGCGCTGGAGAGCGCGCGGAGCACCTCATCCAACTCCTCGTTTGTGCGCACGCCGATGCGCCCCATCCCGGAATCTATTTTGAGATGTACCTCGGCCTCTCTCTCCTGGCTGGCGCAGGCTGCTTCAAGGGCTTGCACCAGCTCTTTCGTATATACCGTCTGGGTCAGGCCGTGCTGCACCACAAGGGGCGCGTCCTCGGGAACAATTCCTCCGATTACCACGATGGGCGCGGTAATCCCCGCCTCCCGCAGCACCCTCCTCGGGAATGGCGACGGCCAGGCAGTCCGCGCCGTTTGCCAGCGCAACTCTGGAGATGGGCACGCTGCCGTGTCCGTAGGCGTCCGCCTTGACTACCGCCATCATCTTCGTCCCCTCCTTGAGGGAGGCGCGGATGGCGCGGTAGTTCCTTGCGGCGGCGGCAAGATCAATCGTGCAAAAGGTTGGGCGAATCATAAAATAAGATCCTTCCTTTCAAATGCGAATGCAAAATACCGGCGGTTCAGCTGCGGCTGCGCCGGTCAAACACAATGCGTCCGTTGATAATGGTCATCTCCACGCGGGAGCGCACATCCAACGGATGCCCGGAGTACACCGCCAGATCCGCGTCCTTGCCGATCTCCAGGCTGCCCACCCGATCCGAAATGCCCGTAATCTGGGCAGCATTGATGGTGATGGACTCCAGGGCCGTCCGCTCGTCCAGCCCCTCCCGCACGGCAATGGCCGCCATCACAGAGAGGTGCTGGCAGGGAACAACGGGATGATCGGTCATAATCGCGAATTTCAGGCCCGCCTCATGCAAAAGCCTGGGCGCCTGAAAGGTCAGGTTTTTGAGCTCAATTTTGCTGCGTTCGCAGATCAGAGGCCCGATGATGATCTTGGCATCTGCCTCCTTAAGCAGGTCGGCGATCAAATACCCCTCGGTGCAGTGGTCCAGGGTAATATCGCAGCCAAACTCCTTGGCAATGCGCAGAGCGGTCAAAATGTCGTCCGCCCGGTGGGCATGGGCCTTGAGGGGCACTTTTCCCTCCAGCGCCAGCAGCAGCGCCTCCTTGCGGAGGTCCTTCTCCGGCCGCTTGCTCTCGTCCGGGTTCCTGCGCTTGCGGCCGTACTCCTGGGCGGAAAGCAGGGCCTCCCGCAAAATGCCCGCCGTCGCCATGCGGGTGGAGGGTGCCTTCTTATCCGAGCCATAAACATTCTTGGGATTCTCCCCGAAAGCCACCTTGACGGCCACGGGCTCCCTGATGACCATCTCCTCCACGCAGCGTCCATAGGTCTTAAGGGCGGCAAACTGCCCGGCGATAACATTGGCGCTGCCCGGACCCGTTACCACGGAGGTCACACCGTGTTCATAGGCCTCCACAAAGCAGTGGTCAAAGGGATTGATTCCGTCGATGGCCCGCAGATGGGCCGTGTTGGGGCAGGTCATCTCGTTGACATCCTCCCCGTCCCTGCCCGTGCCGTCGTTAATCAAACCAATATGGCTGTGGGCGTCCACAATGCCGGGCATGATCCATTTGCCCGCCAGATCCATGGAGAGATCCCCGCCGCTGGGAATATGCCTGCCGATCGCGACAATTTTATCCCCCTCCAGGGCGATGTCGCCCTGCTCCAACTCCACGCCCGCCATGGTAAGTATATGTGCATTTTTTAAAATCAGCATAGAGTCCTCCACATTTTAAACTCCATTTATTTTAGCACTGGAAACGGGCTTCCACAACTACCAACCATTTTTTGCCAAAAGGGGCGCGGCCCTTTTGGCCGCGCCCCTGCGCTACAGCGTGTTCCGGCGCCGCCCCAAACGGGCGCCGGGCAAATTATTTGGAAACGCCCAGGCTGATCTGCAACGCATAGTCCACAGCCTTGAGCACCTGAGTCGGAACGCTGCCGATCTTTGCGCCCAGCCGGCTTTTATCAATCGTCCGGATCTGTTCGAGCAACACAATGGAATCCTGGTTGAGCCCGCACTCCTCCCCGTTGAGAAAGATATGCGTGGGCAAACGGTTCTTTTCCACATGGGTTGTCACAGCCGCGACGATAATCGTCGGGCTGAAACGGTTGCCAACATTATTCTGGACGATGAGCACAGGCCTTTTCCCGCCCTGTTCACTGCCGACTATGGGGCTGAGATCGGCTAAATACAGTTCGCCGCGTTTGATCACAGCCTCTCACCGCCATTCGCATTTGTGTCTCTATCAAGATATGCAGACAGCGGCCGGCTTGATAGCGAAACCTACTCCGCGAAGGGCGCGATGGACCAGCCGATATCCGTGACCATCTGGGTCCCCGAATCCACGGTGATGCTCAGAAGGCCAAGGGGCCAGAATACGTAGGACTGCGGGTCGCTCGCCACATTCTCCTCGTAGGCGGCCCTCTCGTCGCCCTCCACGGCCGGAACAACATAGCTGATCTCGTAATAGCCGCTGCCGTCGTCCTCGATGATCTCCCCCATGGGGGGCAGGGTCATCGTGCCGTCTGCGCTCTGGGCGCTGTATAGGATGTTGGAGCCCTCCTGCTCGTTGAGGAAGGAGGCGAGCACCTTCTCTGCGGAATCCCCGATCCTGATGTCGCGGGGACCGGTCCAGAGTTCGTCGCTGATGGTCGCGCCGGAGAGAACGCCGTCGCGCAGCTCCACAGTGTTGTTGCCATAAGTCCAGGTCTCAACTGCCGTACCCGAAGCCGCCTCCACAAAGCTGTCCACGCTGTCCGGTTCGCCAAGAACGGCTTTCACATCCTCCCCGGCCGCACCGTGCTTAACGCCCATGAGAACCAGGTCGTCCATAGAAAAAGCGGCGGCATTGGACGCCGAAGGCTCCTGGGTCTCCTCAGGGGGAGCGGTCTCCTCCGGGATCTGCTGATCGGGCGTGGGCTGAGCGGAACCGGTATTCTGGGGGGTAGCCGAGGGCTCCAGAGAACCGCCCGCGCTGCACCCCACCGCTCCCAGTACGAGAATTGACGCAGCGCACAGGGCTGCGATCCATTTCTTATTCATTGTTCGAAACCTCCTTAAGGTTGTTGATCCAGTTACTCCCTGCCACTCCTGTTTTTCATTGTATCGTGATACGCACCACCATGCAAGCCAGACACAATTTGTTTACTTTTCCCCTTGATTTCACCCCGGCTAACTGCTACCATTAAACTCTACGGCCCTATTCCAATCCCCTCCCTTCTGGCGGCGGCTGTGGAACGGTATTCTACAAAGACGAGGTGTCACATCCATGCAGGACAATCCCAATAAAAAAGAAGTCAAATTCAGGAAGCTGAAAAAATTCTGTTCCTATTATAGGCCTCATCTTCCCCTGTTTCTGGCGGACATGTTCTGCGCAACCGTCATCGCGGGGGTGGACCTTGCTTTCCCCATGGTCTCCCGCTATGCGCTGCAAAACCTGCTGCCCAATCAGGCATACCGGACTTTCTTCCTCATTGTGGGCGCGCTGGTGCTGGCCTATCTGCTGCGCACCGCCATGTCCTATGTGGTCAACTATTTCGGCCACTATCTGGGCGTGCGCATGGAGGCGGATATGCGTAAGGATCTGTTCAGCCATCTTCAGCGGCTCCCCTTCAAGTTCTATGACAGCAACCGCACCGGCCACCTGCAGAGCCGGGTGGTCGGCGACCTCTTTGAGATCACGGAGCTGGCCCATCATGGCCCGGAGGACGTATTCATCTCGGTTCTCACGCTTGCCGGCTCCTTCTTTCTCCTCCTGTCTATCAACTGGCAGCTGACCGCCATCCTGTTCGTCATGATCCCCATCATCATCG